>NZ_BAAGZJ010000048.1:0-56028 GCF_054778635.1 Nocardiopsis nanhaiensis | reverse complement strand
ACCACGCGTCCCCCTTTCCCGATAGCCGCCAACCCGCCGTCGTAGCGGAGCGGGTCAAGGTGGAGCGCCGTTGACGCGCGAAGCGCTCGACGGCGACGACCTTGAGGCGCGCAGCGGAGACGGCCACCATCGGGCGGCGGGAAAGGAGGGAACCCCAGCCCGGAAGGCAACCCCCACCAGAGCAGGCACCCCCCCAAACCACCAGCGCAGGAATCCTCACACCTCACCCGGCAACCCCTGAACCACCCGGCAACCCCCAACCATCCGGGACCACCCCGCACAGGACCCCACAGCACAGGCGTCAATCCAACCAAAGCACGATCCGTCAAGGCAGGTGGAAGACCTCGGTCAGCGGCACCATTCCCTCATCGGGGCGGCCGGGCAGGTTCTCGAAGAACGGGGCCATCTCCGCCTGCCATCGCGCGTTGATCTCGGTCTGGGCCATGGCGGCACGGGCGGCCTCGAAGTCCTCCGTCTCCAGGTAGCCCACGACCATGCCCCGGTCGTCGCAGAACAGCGAGTAGTTGTGCCAGCCGGTGGCGGCCAGGGCCTCCCTCATCTCCGGCCAGACCTCGGCATGGCGCTCCTTGTATTCCTCGAGACGGTCTTGGCGCACCTTGAGCACGAAACACACGCGTTGCACGGGGTGCCTTTCTGATGGATGTGCCGGAGGCGGAGGGCCCGCCTCCGGCACGGGTGGGAACTTGCAGGTGGGAACTGGTCGGAAACCGCAGGGGTCAGAAGTCGAAGTCGTCGACGTTGTCGGCGTCGAAGACCTGCGGCGGGCCCAGGACGATCTCACCGTCGGTCTCGAACGTGAACTCGCCGAGCTCCCCCGCCGTGAAAGTCTCCCCCTCGGCCCCGGTGATCTGCCCGGCCTGGAGTGCGGCACCGGTGTACCCGGCAAGGTAGCCGAGCTCGTGCGGGTCCCACAGCGCGAACTCGTCGACCGTGCCGTCGTGCACGAACTCGCGCATCTGACCGGGTTCGCCCAGGCCGGTGACGGCCAGCTCGCCCTGGTACTCCGAGTCGCTGATGTAGCGGGCCGCCGCGGCCAGGCCCACGGTGGTCGGCGACACGACACCGTCCAGGTCCGGGTGGGCCTGCACCAGGCCCTGCATCTCCTGGAAGGACTCCAGGTCGTCGTCGTTTCCGTAGACGGTGTCGACCAACTCCAGGTCGGCGTACTCGTCCTCCTCGAGGATCTGCTCCATCTCCTCGATCCACGCGTTCTGGTTGGTGGCGTTCGGGGTGGCGGACAGGATGGCGAAGGTGCCCTCACCACCGAGGTCCGCACTGACCATGTCGATCAGGGTCTGGCCGATGAGCTCGTTGGAGGACTGGTTGACGAACACGTCCGTGCAGTTGGCGTCGGAGTCGTAGCTGACGACGGCGGCACCGTTGTCCCTGGCCTCGTCGAGCGCGGGGCACACCGCGTCCGGGTCGTTGGCCGCGATCACGATGACGTCGCTGCCGTCCTGACTGGCGGCATTGATGTACTCCACCTGGGAGTCGGCCGTGGGCTCGGTACCGCCCCGCTCGGTGGCCTCCCCGGCGATCTCCTCGACGGCTTCGACACCGCCCCCGTTGACCAACTCGAAGAAGGGGTTGTTGAGCTGCTTGGGCAGGAAGTCGACCTGCAGGCCCTCGGGGATCTCGGCGTCCGGGTCGGCGGTACCGGAGGGCCCGGAGCCCTCGTCGTCTTGGGCGTCGTCGATGGTGGTGCCGCCGCAGGCGGTGGCGAGCAGGACCGCGGACGCGGACGCCGCGAACAGCAGGGATGTTCGGCGCAGGGAATCGGTCATGGCTTCTCTCCGGTGGTGGCGGCGGCCGGACTCGTCCGGCCGGTTCGGGTGGGTTCGGGATTTCCGGCATCCGGTTTTCGACGGGCGCGGAACCGGGCCGCCAGGTTGGGTGCGACCACGGAGGCGATGAGGATCAGGCCCGTGACCACCTGCAGGACCTCACTGGAGATCCCTAGGAGCTGGAGCGCGTTGCGAATGGAGCCGAGCAGGAGCACCCCGGCCATCACCCCCAGGACGCTCCCCACGCCCCCGAAGATGGACACTCCGCCCAACAGGACCGCGGCCACGACCTGCAGTTCGAGGCCGAATGCGGTGTCGGCCCTGGAGGTCCCGTACTGCAGCGTCCAGAACACCCCGGCCCCGGCGGAGACGAGGCCGCTGGTGACGAACAACCAGAACTTGGTCCACTTGACCGAGACACCGGCGAAGCGGGCCGCCTCGGGGTTGTTGCCGATGTCGAACAGGGAGCGGCCCAGCGCGGAGGCGTGCAGCAGGACCGCGAACAGCAGGGCCAGGACGGCAATGAGCACCGCGATCCACGGCAGCCCCGAGATGCCCAGGAAGGTGGACCGGACACCGCTGACCCAGTCCTGCGGGTAGCTGGCCACGGCCCGGTCACCGAGCAGGACGTAGGCCAACCCCCGGTAGAGGGCCATGGTGCCGATGGTCACGGCCAGGGACGGCAGGCCGCACAGGGTGACCAGGACACCGTTGAGCGCCCCCAGGAGCAGCCCGACACCGAGGCAGACCCACAGGGCGGTCTCGATGGGTACCCCTGCCTCCCACAGCACGCCCATGGTGGCGCTGCTCAGGGCCAGGGTGCTGGCCACCGACAGGTCGATCTCCCCGGTGATGACGATGAGGGTCATGGGCAGGGCCATCAGGGCGATGGCGGCCACGCTCAGCAGCAGGAAACCGATATTGCGTTCGGTGGTGAAGCTGTCGACGAACAGGCTGGCGCAGAGCAGGCTGACCAGCAGCGCTCCGAGTACCGGTGACTCGCGCAGCGACAGCACCGAGTGCAGGCGGGCTCCGAACCCCGGCCTGGCGGGTGCGACGGTGTGTTCAGGCGCCACGGGCACCCTCTCCTCGAAGCTTGCGGGCGGTGCGCAGGGCCAGCATGCGGTCCAGGCCGATGGCGGCCAGGATCAAGGCCCCCACCACGGCCTGGTGCCAGAACTGGTTGATCTGCCAGATGGGCAGGGCGGCTGTGATGGTGGTCATCAGTACCGCGCCGATGGCGGCTCCGTAGACGGTGCCGACCCCGCCCGCGATGGCCACCCCTCCGACCACGGCGGCCGCGACCACCTGGAGTTCCATGCCGAACCCGACGGTGGAGTCGACCGTGCCGTAGCGGGCGGCGAACAGCACCCCTGCCAGCCCGGCCAGGGAGCCGTTGACGGCGAAGGCGACCAGGACGCGCCGCCCGGCGGGGATGCCGGACAGGCGGGCGGCTTCGGCGTTGGATCCGATCGCGTACAGTTCGCGGCCCGAGCGGTAGTGGGACAGGTACAGGCCGATCGCGACCACGGCGACGATGGCCACCGCCGCCGGGAGCGGAACCCCCAGGACGCTGATCCGGCCCAGCGCGAGGAAGGTGCCGGGCATGTCGTGGGCGTTGACCTGGCCGCCGTCGGCCCACCAGTGGTTGAGCCCCCGGTAGGCGTAGAGCGTTCCGAGGGTGACCACCAGCGAAGGCACCTGGACACTCGTGACCAGGACCCCGTTGAGCAGACCGCACACCGCTCCGATGGCGATGCCGCAGACCACGACCACCGGGGCGGGCAGCCCGGGGAAGGTGACGAAGAGGATCCCGGTACCGAAGGCGGCGAGGCCCATCACCGAGCCCACTGAGAGGTCGACGTTCTTGGTGATGAGCACCAGCGCCTGACCGACCGCGAGGACGGACAGCACCGTCGCCCCGAGGAAGAGGTCGCGCACGCCCTGCGCGGACAGGAAGCCGGGGTTGTACAGCCAGGTGGCGAAGATGAGGACCACGACCGCGAGCAGGACGCCGAGTTCGCGTACCTGTCGCGTGCGGCGGGCGGGCCGCCCGCTCGGGGGGCCCTTGTGGGGCGTGCTCTCCGGGCCGGGCTGGTTCACGGGTTCTTCCGACTGGGGGTAGGTGGAAAGGCGCGCATCAGGCCACCTCGCCCGGGTGCTGTCCGGTGGCCGCGTACATCACCGACTCCTCGTCGGCCTCGTCCCGGTCGAGTTCGGCCGTGACCCGGCCCTCGTGCATGACCAGGACCCGGTCGGCCATACCGAGGACCTCCGGGAGTTCGCTGGAGACCATGACGATGGCCAAGCCCTCCCCCGCCAGGCGGGAGAGCAGCCGGTGCACCTCGGCCTTGGTGCCGACGTCGATGCCGCGGGTGGGTTCGTCGATGAAGAGCACTTTGGGCTCCGTGGCGAGCCACTTGGCTAGGACGACCTTCTGCTGGTTGCCGCCGGAGAGTGTGGAGACCGGGTCGGCGAGGTCGCCGTACCTGAGGTGCAGGCGCGCTCCCCAGTCACCGGCGGCATCGCGTTCGGCACCCGGGCGCAGCAACCCGAGGCGGCTCAGGGGCACGCGCCGGGTGGCGGTGGCGTTGCGTTCGATGGAGGCCTCCATGACCAGCCCCTGGAGACGCCGGTCCTCGGGGACGAGCGCGGCCCCCGCCGCCATGGCGGCCTTCGGGCGGCCGTTGGGCAGGGTCCGGCCCAGTACACGGACCGTTCCGGAGTCGGGAAGGTCCACGCCGAAGGCGGCCCGGATGACCTCGCTGCGGCCAGCGCCCACGAGCCCGGCCAGGGCGACGATCTCACCGGCGCGCACGTGGAAGGACACGTCGGTGAAGACGCCCTCGCGGGTCAGGCCCTCGATCTCCAGGACGGTGTCGCCGACCGGGGCGTCCTCCTTCGGATACAGGGTCGTGACGTCGCGGCCGACCATCCGGCGGACCACGGTGTCCACGTCCAACTCGGCCGTGGGGTCGCAGGAGACGAACGCGCCGTCGCGTACGACGGTGACCCGGTCGGAGAGCGCGAAGACCTCGTCGAAGCGGTGGGAGATGAACAGCAGCGCGGCGCCGTCGTCGCGCAGGGAGCGGGCAACCCCGAAAAGGCGTTCGGCCTCCACCCCGGAGAGTGCGGCGGTGGGTTCGTCCATGACCAGGACCCGGGCCCGGCGGGTGAGGGCCTTGGCGATCTCGACCAGCTGTTGGTCGGCGATGGACAGGCCCCGCGCCGGGCGGTCGGGGTCGATCTCCACGCCCAGGCGGGTGAAGGCCTCTTGGGTCCGGCGGCGCATCAGGCCCCGGTCGATGGTGCGCAGCCGGGTCCGCGGCTGGCGGCCGACGAAGATGTTTTCCGCCACCGACAGGTCCGGGAAGAGCGTGGGCTCCTGGTAGATGACCGCCACGCCCGCGCGCTGGGCGTCGACGGGGGCGCCGAACACGGCCGGGTCCCCGTCGACCAGGACTTCCCCGGCATCCGGCCGGTGGACCCCGGCGATGGTCTTGACCAGGGTGGACTTACCCGCCCCGTTCTCCCCGACCAGGGCGTGGATCTCACCGGCGCGCAGTTCGAGGGAGAGCCCGCGCAGGGCGCGTACGCTCCCGAAGACCTTGCTGACATCGGCCAGGGCGAGGGGTGGAGGAACCGGCGACGGCTGTTCGGGCACGTGCGCCCTCCTTGGTGCTGGGTCGGTGTTTCTTGGCAGACAGCCTCAAAACGTTTTAATATGGTGGGGATGTTAGGCGCGCCACATCCGCACGTCAAGAGGCCGGAAGAGAATTCGCGGACACCGGTCCGCGCTTCGAGCCCGGGCACGTCAGCCGCCCCAGGACGGCCACGCGACGCACCGAACCACCGCACTGAGCGTTGTTGACACGTTTCAATCCTGGTGTGAGCATGAGGCACCGTCCACCGGAACGCGGATCCGCCCCAGCGCACAGCGCCGCTGACACCCGCACCGACCCGACCGACACAGAGCACCCGACCCACACTGAGCACCGGAGACCTCGTTGCCGACAGCCGAAACCTCCCCAGCGCGACGCCCCGCGGGGATCACCGAGGTCGCCAAGCACGCTGGGGTCTCCCCCGGGACCGTGTCGAACGTGCTCAACCGTCCGGAGCGGGTCGCCGAGGCGACCAGGGCCAAGGTCGAAGCCGCCATCGCCGAGCTCGACTACGTGCGCAACTCCTCCGGGAGCAACCTGCGCTCCGGCCGCAGCCAGGCCGTGGGGCTCCTGGTCCTGGACGTGACCAACCCCTTCTTCACCGAGGTGGCCCGCGGCGTGGAGGACGAGGCCGCCGAACTGGGCCTGGCGGTCATCCTGCTCAACTCCGCGGAGACGGCGGAGCGGCAGCACCGCAACCTCCGGCTGCTCGCCGAGCAGCGGGCCGCGGGCGCGGTGGTGATGCCGGTCGACGACGACCTGTCGGACCTGCTGTGGCTCAGCAAGCAGGGGGTCGCTTGGGTCGCCCTGGACCGCGGCGACGTCTCGGAGGAGGTGGGGTGCAGTGTCAGCGTGGACAACCACGCGGGAGGCCTGGCCGCCGGGCGCCACCTCATCGGTCTCGGCCACGAACGGGTCACCTTCGTGACCGGCCCCTTCGCCATCGAACAGGTCCGCCGACGCCACGAAGGCCTGCGCGACGCCTTCGTCGAGGCCGACATGGACCCGGACGCGTCGATCAGCGTCGTCGACCTGCCCCAGCTCAATCCCGACCAGGGCGAGCGCGCGGTGGACGCGGCCCTCGCGGGCGGCCCCCGCCAGCGGCCGAAGGCGGTCTTCTGCGCCAACGACCAGCTCGCCCTGGGGTTCATGAAAGGGCTGGGCCAGCGCGGGTTCCGCGTCCCCGACGACATCTCGGTGGTCGGCTACGACAACGTGGACGTCGCCGACCTGGTCCATCCCGGTCTGACGACCGTCGCCCAGCCCAAGTACGAACTGGGCCGGTCGGCGATGCGCCTGCTCCGTTCGCAGCTGGACGACCCGGACCACGCGCACGAGCGGCTGTTGTTCACCCCCGAGCTCGTCCTGCGCGGCTCCACCGCCGTCCACCGCCCCTGAGGCGGCACCCCAGGGGCGGTTTGAAACGTTTCACTTAGCCCGTCAGCCGACGCTGGGCCCGGTACCAGGGCTCTTCGGGCCCGGCTGGCTCGTACCTCCGGAGCTCGGTGGACTCGGCGACGACCCCGCGCAGCCGGGCCAGGTCACCTTCCACGGCTCCGACCGCCCTGGCCTGGACCAGTAGGTTGCCGACGGCGGCGCCCTCGGCCGGACCGGCGACCACGGGGAGACCCACCGCGTCCGCGGTGAGCTGGCACAGCAGGGTGTTGTGCACGCCCCCGCCCACCACGTGGACCACCTCCACGGAGGTCCCGCTCAGCTCCGCCGCCTCGTGGACCGCGCGCCGGTAGGCCAGTGCGAGGGAGTCCAGGACGCACCGCACGACCTCCGCCTCAGTTCCGGGTTCGGGCTGACCGGTCCCGGCCGCGAAGGCCCGGATCCGGGCGGGCATGTCGCCTGGGGGCAGGAAACGCGGGTCGTCCACGTCCACCACGGTCGTGCGCGCCGGGAGTGCAGCGGCCTGTTCCAACAGGGAGGCCAGATCGGCGTCCCGTCCGCGCTCCCGCCACACGCGCAGGGACTCCTGGAGGAGCCACAGGCCCGTGACGTTGCGCAGGTAGCGGACGGTGCCGTCCACCCCGAGCTCGTTGGTGAAGTTGGCGGCCCGTCCCGCCTCGGTGAGCACCGGGCCCTCCAGCTCGACCCCGACCAGCGACCAAGTCCCCGAGGACACGTAGGCGAAGTTCGGAGTGCGGGCGGGGACCGCCACCACCGCGGACGCGGTGTCGTGCGAGCCCACCGCCACCAGCGGCGCCCCGGCCGCGGCGCCGACGTCCCCGCGCAGCCGCCCCACCACGTGCCCGGGTTCGACGAGTTCGGGCAGCAGGCCCCGCGCGGGGACCCCGAAACCCTCTGACAGCAGGTCCAAACAGCGGTCGGCCCACTGCCGGAGGCGCACGTCCACCAGGCCGGTGGTGGAGGCGTTGGTCAGCTCGGCGACCCGCTCACCCGTCAGCCAGTGCCCGAGCAGGTCGGGGATGAGCAACAGGTCCCGAGCCGCGGCCAGTTGGGCGCTTCCCGAGGCGGCGGCGAGCTGGAAGAGGGTGTTGAAGGGTTGGACCTGGAGGCCGTTCGCGGCGTAGAGGTCGGCCGCTGGGCAGTGGGCGAAGACCTGTTCGGGGACACCGTCGGTGCGGCGGTCCCGGTAGTGCACCGGGTTGCCCGCCAGGGCACCGTCGGCGTCGAGCAAGCCGTGGTCCACCGCCCAGGAGTCGATGCCGATCGAGGCCAGGCCTTGGCTCTCGGCGGCCCGCCGCAGTCCGGAGGTGACCCCGGCGAAGAGCGCCAGAACGTCCCAGTGCAGGACCTCGCGTTCCCCCGCCGGGACGGTGACCGGTGTGTTGGGGAACCGGGCCACATCCTCGGTCCGCAGCCGGGTTCCGTCGAAGGACCCGGCGATCACCCTCCCGCTGGAGGCACCCAGGTCGACCGCCGCGTGCACGGGCACCGCCCCCGCTTCTCTCCGGGCGCTCATCGCAGGAAGGCCGCGGCCACGCCGCTGTCGACGGGAACGTGGAGCCCGGTGGTGTGCGACAGCTCCCCTGCGGTGAGCGCGAACACCGCGTTGGCCACGTGTTCGGGCAACACCTCCTTGCCGAGGATGGTCCGCTTGGCGTAGAAGGCGCCCAACTCCTCCTCTTCCACCCCGTAGACCTTGGCGCGCTGGGCGCCCCAGCCGCCCGCGAAGATCCCCGAGCCGCGCACCACCCCGTCGGGGTTGACGCCGTTGACCCGGATGCCCTCGCCGCCCAGCTCGGCGGCGAGCAACCGCACCTGGTGGGCCTGGTCGGCCTTGACCGCCGAGTAGGCGATGTTGTTGGGCCCGGCGAACACGGCGTTCTTCGAGGCGACGTAGACGATGTCGCCGCCCAGCCCCTGGGCGGTCATCAGCCGGGCGGCCTCCCGGGAGACCAGGAAGGACCCCTTCGCCATGACGTCGTGCTGCAGGTCCCAGTCGTGCTCGGTGGTCTCCAGCAGCGGCTTGGAGATGGACAGCCCGGCGTTGTTGACCACCAGGTCTATGCCGCCGAAGGCCAGGGCCGCCTCAGCGAAGGCCCGCTCCACGGCGTCGGCGTCGCTGACGTCGCAGGCCAGGCCGATCGCCGTGTCGGCGCTGCCCAGCTCCGCCGCGACCTTGGCGGCCTGTTCGCCGTCCAGGTCGGCCACCACCACGCAGGCCCCCTCGGCGGCCAGGTGGGCGGCGATCGCCCGGCCGATCCCGCTGGCGGCGCCGGTCACCAGGGCGACCCGCGTGGCCAGCGGCTTCGGTGCGGGCAGCCGCTTCAGCTTGGCTTCCTCCAGGGCCCAGTACTCGATGCGGAACTTCTCCGACTCCTCGATGGGCCGGTAGGTGGAGACCGTCTCGGCGCCGCGCATCACGTTGATCGCGTTGACGTAGAACTCCCCCGCCACGCGCGCGGTCTTGGCGTCCTTGCCGAAGGAGAACATGCCCACGCCCGGGACCAGGACGATCGCCGGGTCGGCGCCGCGAATGGCGGGGCTGTCGGGGCTGGCGTGGCGCTCGTAGTAGTCGCGGTACTCGGCGCGGTACTCCCGGTGCAGCTCGCCCAGCCGGGTGACCGCCTCGTCCACGGATGCGGTGGCGGGCAGGTCCAGCACCAGGGGGCGGACCTTGGTGCGCAGGAAGTGGTCCGGGCAGGAGGTGCCCAGGGCGGCCAGGCGGGGGTGCTCGGCGCCGGAGAGGAAGTCGAGGACGGGTCCGGTGTCGGTGAAGTGGCCGACCTGGGGGCGGTCGGTGGAGGCGAGGCCGCGGATCACCGGGGCCAGGGCCGCGGCGCGCGCACGGCGCTCGGCCTCGGGCAGGGCCCCGTAGCCTTCCAGGGCGGGGCCGAAGGGGTGCGCGCTGCCCTGCCCGTTCCGGCCGCGCTCGGCGATGAAGGCCTCCGCGGTGCGGATGATCTCCAGCGAGTTGGCCTGGCACTGTTCGCTGGTGTCTGCCCAGGCGGTGATGCCGTGGCCGCCCAGGACCGCGCCGATGGCGTTCGGGTTCTCCTCGGCGATGGCGGCGATGTCCAGGCCGAGCTGGAAACCGGGGCGGCGCCAAGGCACCCACACCACGCGGTCGCCGAAGCACTCCCGGGTGAGGCGCTCGCCGTCGGCCGCCGTGGCCAGGGCGATCCCGGAGTCGGGGTGCAGGTGGTCCACGTGGGCGGAGCGGACCAGGCCGTGCATGGCGGTGTCGATGGAGGGTGCGGCGCCGCCCTTGCCGAAGAGGCAGTGGTCGAAGGCGGCGACCATCTCGTCCTCGCGCTCCTCGCCCGGGTAGACGTCGACCAAGGCGCGCAGCCGGTCCAGCCGCAGGACCGAGAGTCCTTCTTCGGTGAGGGTGCCCAGGTCCCCGCCGGAGCCCTTGACCCACAGCAGGTCGACGTCCTGTCCGGTGACGGGGTCGGTGGCGGCGCCGGCGGCGGAGGTGTTGCCCCCGGCGAAGTTGGTGTTGCGCGGATCGGCGCCAAGGGTGTTGCTGCGCTCGATGAGCTCGGTGACGACGGGGTCGGGCACGGTGTCTCCCTGTGCGGTCCTGGAGTGGGGCGGGGTGGCTGGCGCGGGGTGGTCGTTCACGCACCCCACCCGGCCTGGGTTCCGCCCACGCGCTCGGCGCTGACCCGCTCCACGTAGCCGGAGGCGGCGTGCGCCGCCATGGGGTCGGGCTCCAGGCCCTGGTCCTCGCGGAGGCCGGCGAGGAGGGGGCGCACGTCGGTGTTGTAGGCGTCCATGAGCACGGCGTTGGCGCCGAGCACGTCACCCTCGTACTGGGCCGCGTCCAGGGCCTCACCGTCCACGAGCAGGGCCTTGGCCGTGGCCTCCTGGACGTTCATGACCGAGCGGATCTGCCCGGCGACCTTGGGCTCGATGTTGTGGCACTGGTCGAGCATGAAGGCGACCTCGGTATCGGCGGCCAGGCCACCGCCCCGCGCGACCTCGTACATGATGCGGAAGAGCTGGAAGGGGTCGGCCGCGCCCACCATGAGGTCGTCGTCGGCGTAGAAGCGGGAGTTGAAGTCGAAGGCGCCGAGCTTCCCGGCCCGCAGCAGGAAGGCGACGATGAACTCGATGTTGGTGTGCGCCGCGTGGTGCCCGGTGTCCACGCACACCACCGCCCGCTCGCCGAGTTCGAGGCAGTGCGCGTAGGCGGTGCCCCAGTCGGGCACGTCGGTGGCGTAGAAGGCGGGCTCGAAGAGCTTGTACTCCAACAGGATCCGCTGATGCGCGCCCAAGCGGGCGTACACCTCGGAGAGCGCTTCGGCCAGCCGGTCCTGGCGCGCGCGCAGGTCGTCCTGACCGGGGTAGTTGGTGCCGTCGGAGAACCAGAGCTTGAGGTCGCGCGAGCCTGTGGCGTCCATGACGTCCACGCAGTCCAGCAGGTGGTTCGTGGCCTTGCGGCGGACCTTGGGGTCGGGGTTGGTGACGCTGCCGAGCTTGTAGTCGTCGTCCTGGAAGACGTTGGAGTTGATCGTGCCGATACCGATCCCGGCCTCGCGCGCGTATGCGGCCAAGGCCCCGTAGTCGTCCACCTTGTCCCAGGGGATGTGGAGCGCGACCGTCGGGGCCACGCCCGTCAGGCGGTGGACCTCTGCGGCGTCGGCCATCTTCTCCCAGGGGTCGCGGGGCACCCCCGGTTGGCCGAAGACCTTGAACCGGGTGCCCGAGTTTCCGAAGGCCCAGGAGGGCAGCTCGATGTGTTGGCGCCGCAGGGTGTCCAGGGCCTCGGCGCGGCGGTCTGAGGAAGGTGCCACGGGGGTCTCCGTTCGGTTCGACGGCCGGGGATCCAAGTGAATTGAATCGTTTCAGTGAAGTTGGCCTGAACTTACTCGTGCGCCGCGGAGCATGTCAATATCTGCCCTGTGTTGTTGCAGGACATGGGGACAACACGTGCTTGAATCGTTTTTTCTCAGACCGGCTTCGGCGCCGACGCTAAGACACGGGGGCCGCACCCGGCTCGGCCTGCAGCAGGCGCGGGACACCGCGAACCCGTGGCGGGCGTAGGCGGAGACGGCCCGGTCGCTGGAGTGGACGGTCACCCGCCCCACCCCGGACTCGCGGGCCAGCTCCAGCACCGCCTCGACCATCAGGCCGCCCACGCCGCCGTCACGGTGCTCCGGCAGCACGTACACGCACTGCACGTCCCCCGAGGCCCGCTCGAACTCGCCGGGAAACGGAACGCGCCGGGTGACGGCCAACCACGCCATACCGATGACCGTGCCGCGCAGAACCGCGATGAAGCAGTGGTGGGAATCGGCGTTGCGCTTCCCCCAGTCGACGAACCGGGGCACGAAATCGTCGAGGGGGACATCGGGCTCTCCGTGGTTCTCCCGCATCCACCACCAGCGCAGTGCGGCGACGGCGTTCAGGTCCTGAGGGGTGGCCGGGCGCACGTGTACATCGCTCATGCCCGGGATTGTTCCGCAGCTGACCGAACCGGTCATCCCCCCACCCCGGAAACCGCCGCCACACGGGCCTTCCAACCCTCCCCCGACCGTGTTTACCCAGGCCAGAGGCGCGACCACCGCTCTTTCTGGGCTAGAATTCGCACACCAGTTCGACACGGCTGCCTCTTCCCCGCCGGCGCGACACCGGCCGCAGCGCACCGTCCCACGGGGAGGACCAGCAGATGCCGCTCGGCGGTGAGCACACGGACTTCGTCCACCTGAACTCCGTGTCCTCCTTCTCCACCAGGCACGGCACCCACCCGCCCGCCGCCCTGGTGGAACGCGCCGCCGAACTCGGCCAGGAGGTCCTCGCCCTCACCGACCGCGACGGCGTGTACGGGGTGGTCGACCACGTCCGCGCCTGCCAGCGCACCGGGGTCCGGCCCGTGCTCGGCTGCGACCTCGCGCTGGTCCCCGCCGAGCCCGCACCCGCGTCCGGGCCCTCCTCCCCCACAGGCCGGGTCACGGCCCTGGCCCGGGGCTCCCAGGGATGGGCCAGCCTGTGCCGACTCGTCACCCGGGCCCACACACCGCGCCCCGAGGCCCCCGAAACCCCCGCCCTGACCCTTGAGGACGTGGCCGCCGGGGCCGCTGGGGTCGTGGTCCTGCTGGGTCCCCGCTCCGACGTGGGGCGGGCCATCGCCGCCGAACGCCCCGGCCACGCCCGCCGCCTGCTCGACCGCTGGCGGGCCACCTGCGAGATCGCGGTGGAGGTGTTCGACCACGGCCTGCCCGAACAGCGGCGCACCGCCCGCGGCCTGCTCACCCTGGCCGCCGAGACCCACACCCTGGCCGTGCTCACCAACGCCGCCCGCTACCCGAAGGCGGAGGACGCCGAGGTCGCGCACATCCTGGACGAGGCCCGCCGCCGCACGCTCCGAGGTGCCCCGACCGGGCCCGCCGGCGACCGCGCCTACCTCACCGGTCTGGACGAGATGCTGGCCGTGGCCGAACGCCTGTGCGGCGGCGATACCGGCCGGGCCCGGCGCCTGATCGCCCACACCAACGCCCTGGCCGCCTCCTGCGCCCTGGACCCCGGGGCCGACCTCGGTATGGACCGCGTCCACCTCCCGGACGTGCCCAACGCCAGCGAGGGCCTCCTGCGCGCCTGCGAGGACGGCCTGCACCGGCTCGGGCTGGACCGCGACCCGCGCGCCCGGAGCCGCCTCGCGCACGAACTGGACATCATCGAACGCAAGCGCCTGTCCGCCTACTTCCTCACCGTCACCGACGTCGCCACCCGTATCCGGGACAAGGGCATCCGCTGCTCCATCCGCGGATCGGGCACCGGCAGCCTGGTCAACCACCTGGTGGGCATCTCCGAGGTCAACCCCCTCGACCACGGCCTGCTGATGGAGCGCTTCCTCAGCCAGAGCCGCACCGGACTTCCCGACATCGACCTGGACGTGGAGTCGGCACGCAGGCTGGAGGCCTACGAGGCGGTGTTCGGCGGCTACCCGGACGGCACCGCGTGCGTGTCGATGATGGAGACCTACCGCGCCCGCAGCGCGATCCGCGACGTCGGCTCGGCGCTGCGCATCCCCCCGGCGGAGATCGACCGGCTGGCCAAGGCCTTCCCGCACGTGCGGGCCGGGCGCATCCGCGACGCCGCGCGGGAACTGCCCGAGCTGCGCGGCTATGAGGGTTCGGGGCTGGACGGCCCCGCCACCCGGGAGCTGTTCCGCCTGGCCGAACGCCTGGACGGGCTGCCCCGGCACACCGCCATGCACCCCTGCGGCCTCGTGGTCTCCGACGCCACCCTGCGCGACCGGATCCCCCTCGAACCCACCCTGTCCGGCCACCCCATGGTCCAGCTCGACAAGGAGAGCGTGGAGCCCATGGGGTTCATCAAACTCGACGTGATCGGGGTGCGCATGCAGTCCGCCATGGCGCACACCCGTGACGAGATCGAGCGCACCGGTGACGAGTCCCTGGACCTGGCGGAGATCCCCGCCGACGACGCGGCCACCTACGCGATGATCGCCGCCTCCGACACCCTGGGCTGCTTCCAGATCGAGTCGCCCGGCCAGCGCGAGCTCGTCTCCCGGCTGCGCCCCCGCGACCTCGCCGACCTGACCGCCGACATCTCCCTGTTCCGGCCCGGACCGGTCGCCGGGGACATGATCACCCCCTACCTCGCCGCCCGCTCCGGGGAGCCGGTCGAGATACCCACCCCGGTGGTGTCCGACATCCTCACCGAGACCGGCGGGGTGGTGATCTGGCACGAGCAGGTCATCGCCCTGTTCCACGCCATGACCGCCTGCGGCCTGGACCGGGCCGAGGTGATGCGCCGCCAGCTCGCCACCGAAAGAGGGCTCGCCGAAGCACGGCAGGACTTCACCACCATGGCCCTGGACTGCGGGCACTCCCGGGAGACCGTGGACCTGGTCTGGGAGCTGGTGAGCTCGTTCGGGGCCTTCGGGTTCTGCCGCGCCCACGCGGTGGCCTTCGCCGTACCCGCCTACCAGTCGGCCTGGCTCAAGCGGCACCACCCGGCCGCCTTCTACGCGGGGATCCTCACCCACGACCCCGGCATGTACCCGCGCCGGGTCCTGGTCGCCGACGCCCGGCGCCACGGCGTTCCGCTCCTGGGCGTGGACGTCAACCGGTCCGGCTCCTCCTGGCGGGTCGAGCGCGTCGACGACGGCCACTGGGGCGTGCGCGCCTCGCTCTCCGACGTCCGCGGGATCACCTCGGCCGAGGTGGAGCGCCTCCTGACCGAACGGCCCTTCACCTCCCTCACCGATACCGCCCGCCGGGCCCGCCCCTCCCGGGACGTGCTGGACCACCTGGTGCGGGTGGGCGCCTTCGACGCCCTGCACGGGGTCGGCACCGGTCCCGGCGCACCCGACCGGCGCGACCTCCTCTTGCAGGCCAGCGCCTGGAACCGTGCGCACCGAGGCGGCCGCGGGGGCGGGGACGGCGACCGAACCGCCCCGGGCCAGCTGCCGCTGGCGGTGGAAGGGGCCACCCCCGCCCAGGGTTCGCTGCCGCCGACCACCGCCGCCGAACGGGTCGCCGACGAGCTGGAGGTGCTGGGTTACGAGACCAGCCGCCACCTGATCGACGGGCACGAGGAACTGCTCGCCGCCCTGGCCGCCGGGCACCGCCTGGTGCGCGCCCGCGACCTGAACCGGGTCGCCGAGGGCCGGGAGGTCCTGGTGGCGGGGGTGAAGGTGGCCACGCAGACCCCCGCCGTGCGTTCGGGCCAGCGGATCGTCTTCGCCACCCTGGACGACGGCACGGGCCTGGTGGACCTGGCCCTGTTCGAGTCCGCCCAGGGGCGGGCCGCAGCCCCGCTGTTCGGTTCCTGGCTGATGGCCGTGCGCGGCCGGGTGCGCCGGGCGAAGGGCTCGGGGCTGGCTACCCTCACCGTCGAGGACGTCCACGACCTGCACGTCCTCGACCGTGCCTGGTCGGAGGAGGGCAGGGAGGGGTTGGCCGCGGCGCTGCTCCCGACCCCCGAGGCGCCCCTTCGCGGCGGCGGGGACGGCTGGGGAGACGGCGGCCGGAGCGTGGGCGGGCGCCCGGTGCGCTACGCCAACGGGGCCCGGCTGTCCCCCTACGCCGACCTGCGCTCGGACCCCGCCCCACGCGCCCTGTGGCACGCCAGCCCCGGCAGCTCCGGAGGCTGATCAGCAATATCTAGAACCTCTTTATGCTTGACGACTAGGGGGGATAGATTTACCCTCATGGTGAAAGGGATGAAACGACGTCAGGTCGAACGGGCACTCGAGAAGAGCGGATGCACCAGGCACCCGAGCTCAGGCAGAGGAAACCACGAGAAGTGGAACTGCCCATGCGGGTCCCGCCAAGCCATCATCCCTCGACACGGTGAGATCTCCCCTGGAGTCATCGCCGACACGATCAAACGCATGGAGTGCCTGCCGAAGGGGTGGCTGCTGTGAGGACCTACCGGGTGCACGTCAAGCGCTGGGAACACGGCTGGGAACTCCACATCGACGGGGTGGGGGTAACCCAGACGCGCCGCCTCACAGAGGCCGAGGACATGTCGCGCGACTACATCGCCATGGCTCTCGACATCGGTGTCGACACGTTCGCCGTGAACATCCAGGACATCGAGGTCGACGCCGATGTAGACGCACTGGCTGACGAAGCAGAGCAGGCACAACGCGAGGCCGAGCAAGCGCAGCAGAAGGCGGTACGGAAGGCGGGGCGCACGGTCGCCAAGCTCCAGGAGCGAGGGTTGAGCAATCGGGAGATCGCTCGTTACCTGCGGATTTCCCCGCAGCGAGTTTCGCAGATCTCCAGACGGCAAGCTGCCATCGCCGCTCAGTCATGATCCAAGCGTGCATCTGCGCTCAGGCCGTTCCCGGCCTTCCCGGGAAGAGCCCCGCAAGAGAAGAACAGGGTGCCTCCGTCCAGCCCCCGTTTCCGGACGGAGGCACCCCTCCAGTGAGGTCTTCTGTCAGTGGTTGGGCTCGGCCACGGTGACATCGGCCAGTGCGGAACGGTCGTCGACCACCCGGGCCAGGTCGCCCATGGTCACGACACCCACCACTTCATCCCCCTCGACGACCGGCAGACGGCGAATGGTCCCCGCGCGCATGGCGTGCACGGCGTCCCCGACGCTGCCGTGGCGCGGCACGGTCACCACATCTGAGCTGCAGACCTCGCCCGCCCGGACACGCCCCGGATCGCCGCCCTCGGCGATACAGCGCACCACGATGTCGCGGTCGGTCAGGATGCCCCTGAGGTGCCCTCCCTCTGCCACGACGACGTCGCCGACGTCGGAGTACCGCATGATTTCGGCTGCTTCGCGCAGAGTGGTCTTGGGTGCGACCACCCTCACCGGCCCGGTCATCACTTCAGCAACGCTGTCCACCATGAGTGTCCCCCTCTCCGTGTCGCCCTCACGGCCCCACTAGCCGCTTCCGGGGTCGTCAAACAACAGACCGTGACCTCATGTCCTGCTCGTCGGACCGGATCACGGGTAGCCCTCATAAGAGAGCGGGGCGGAACCGCCCCGCGCACGGACGCAACACCGCGGGGGTGTCACGGATGGGCGGAAAGAACAGAGGTCAACGGGGTCGGCCATGGGTGCGGGGCGCCGCCAGAGGGGTGGTGGGTGCCATGGGGATGAGTGGCATGCGCCAGCTCGCCGTGGGGCTGGGGGCCATCGAAAGAACACCGCCCGACGCCATCCTGAAGGAGGGCGTGCCGACGCTCCTCCAGTCGGTGCCGGAGCACCGGCGGACGGCCGCCATCGAGCTCATGCACTGGGGATACGGTGCAACGGCGGGCGCGGTCTACGGTATGGTCCCCGCGAAGATCCGCCGGTGGCGCGTCTCGGGGCCCGTTTACGGCGTGCTCTCCTGGGGCTTGTTCGAGTTCGCCATAGCGCCGGCTCTGGGACTGGCGCACGCGCACCGCTCCCGGCCCTATGAGCGTGCAGCACTGCTGGTCGACCACGTCTTCTTCGGATTCGTGGTGGGCGAGCCCCCCGAAACCGTCGTGGTCGGCCCCGAGGACGGGCAGGCCCCGGACGGAGAGGCGTCCCGGGGCTCTTGAGCTCTTCGGCCGGATGGGTGAAGGCCTGGGGAAAGTTGCCGAACATCTCCCCTCCCGGTGCCATCTGAAAACGGAAGGCATTCCAGCGGAGCGCTTCCCCGGCACCCGTCTGAACGGGCCGGCTGCCGGGTAGCCGTAACGCACAGTCGGCAGTGTGCGGTGAGCGTTACGTCGAGGGCCGCACTGTCTCCAACGCAACGGTCGGGGGCCACATGCAGCGGCACGGTGTGATCGCGGTTTCGGGTGCGAGCGCGGGGGTGGGGCGCGCCGTCGCCCGGCAGTTCGCCGACCGGGCGGGGGCCGTGGCCCTGCTGGCCCGCGGGGAGGAGGGGTTGGCTGCCGCTGCCCGGGACGTCGAGCGCGCAGGGGCGAGGGCTCTGACAGTGCCGGTGGACGTCGCCGACGCCCAGGCGGTCGACAGGGCGGTGAAGACCGTCGAACGGGAGCTCGGCGCCGTCGACGTGTGGGTGAACGCGGCCTTCGCCTCCGTTCTGGGTCCGTTCATGGACATCGAACCCGAGGAGTTCACCAGGGTCACCGACGTCTGCTATCACGGCTACGTGCACTGCACCCGGTCGATCCTCCGGAGGATGCTCGACCGTGACCGGGGCACCGTCGTCCAGGTGGGCTCGGCCCTGGCCTTTCGCGGCATCCCCCTCCAGTCGGCCTACTGCGGGGCCAAGCACGCACTGCGGGGGTTCAACGACTCCCTGCGGGCCGAGCTGACCCATGCCGAGGCGAACGTGCACGTCACCGAGGTGCACCTGCCCGCCGTCAACACACCCCAGTTCAGCTGGGCCCGTTCCCGCACGGGCACGGGGACCCGTCCGGTACCGCCTGTCTACCAGCCGGAGGTCGCGGCCCGCGCGATCGTGTTCGCCGCCGACCACCCCCGGCGGCGCGAGTACTGGGTGGGCGTGTCCACGGTGATGACGATCCTCGGTCAGCGGACCGTCCCCGGGCTGTTGGACCGCTACCTCGCCTCCACCGGCTTCGGGGCCCAGAAGAGGCAAGGTGTGGCGCCTCCCCGCCGGGACAACCTGTTCCATCCGCTCGACGACGATCGGGACTACGGGTCCCACGGGGAGTTCGACGGCGAGTCGCGGTCGCGGAGCGCGCAGAGCTGGTTGAACGAACGGAGGAAGGCGCTGGCCCTGGGGATCGCCACGGCCGTAGCCGTGCCACTGGTCGCGGTCCTGGGCAACCGGCGCACCCGTGCCTCACGGTCCTGTCGGCGGCGCTGAGCGATATCCGCGCGCCACACGGAGCCCCGACGACACCCCTGCGTGCTCGCCGGGCGCCGGTCGGAACCGGCACCCGGTCGAGCGGTCGGTGATCGCCTGTGGTGGCCGCCAACCAGGGCACCGAACCCCGTCAGCGAGCGATGGAGCGGCCCGCGTAGTCGGGTGCGGGTTCGGCGAGAGCAGCGAGGGCCTCGGCGACCTCCTCGGGGAAGGGCACCGCCCGGCCCTGCTCCTGGTCGACGTGGAGCGCCATGAGCTCCTCGCTCGCGACCAGCTGCCCGTCGACGCGCATCTCGTGGCAGATCCGCGCCTTCTTGGCACCGGGCTTCTCGGGGCCCGGGCTGACCACGCGGGTGCGGACCTCGACCTCGGCGTCCGCGCCGACCTCGTTCAGGTACCGCACGTGCGCCTCGACCGTGTACAGCGAACAGCCGGTCCGCTCGCGGTAGGCGGTGTCCAGGCCGACCCGGTCCATGAGGGCGTCGGTCGCGAACCCGAAGATCAGGACGTAGTAGGCCTCGCTGAGGTGCCCGTTGTAGTCGATCCACTCGGGCCGCAGGGGCTGGGTGAACGTGGCGCTCACGCGGTCCCCCGCTCCCGCTCGGCGGCCTCGGCTGCCTCCTCGCGCTCGACTTCCTCGAGAGCCCGCGTCACCGCGATCAGGCGGCGGTCGCGCTGGGCGATCAGCTCGGCGGTGGAGCGCCCGGCCACGACCTCGTCGGTGCCCGCCACCATGCGGTCGCGCAGCTCGGTGGTGAGTTCGGGCGCCTCGAGACGGGTCCACGGGGCCTTCAGGGACGGACCGAAGTGGTCGAGCATGTGCGCCATGCCGCCCTCGCCACCGGCCAGGTGGAAGGTCAGGCAGGGCCCGTGGAAGGCCCAGCGCAGACCGGGGCCGCTGGTCATCGCCAGGTCGATCTGCTCGACCGTCGCCTCACCCTCGGCGACCATGTGCAGGGCCTCGCGCCAGGCGGCCTCCTGGATGCGGTTGCCGATGAACCCCGGGAGCTCCTGGTCCATGCTGATCACCGACTTGCCGGCGGCCCGGTAGAAGTCCGAGGCCCAGTCGACGGCCCACTGCTCGCTCTGCTCACCGCCGACGACCTCGACCAGGGGCACGAGGTAGGGCGGGTTGAACGGGTGGCCGACCACGAGCCGGCCCGGGTTGGCCGCCTTCACCTGCATCTCGCTCATGCTGTAACCGGAGGTGGACGAACCCACGACCACACCCTCGGGCGCGGCGGCGTCGATCTCGGCCAGCAGCTCGGTCTTCAGGTCGAGGCGCTCCGGAGCGCTCTCCTGCACGAAGTCGGCGTCGGCGACCGCCTCGGCCAGAGTGTCCGCGACCCGCAGGTTGGCCGTGTCCGCGCCCTCGGCCAGGCCCAGGCGCTCCAGGGCGGGCCAAGCGGAGGAGACCAGAGTGCGCAGCTTGCTCTCGGCGTTCGGGGCGGGGTCCCAGGCGACCACCTGGTAGCCGCGGGCCAGGAAGTGGGCGACCCAGCCGCCCCCGATGACACCCGCTCCGACGCAGGCGACCGTGCGCACGGCGTCGGGGGTGGTTCTCGCGTTCTCGGTCATCATGTTCCTCACGTGATGGGGCTGGCGGTAAATGTTGGGGTGCGCCAGGTGTGGAGCGCGCCCAGGGATGGAGTGCTCTAGGCGGCGTTGGCGCTGCGGAGCTTGAGCATGCTGCGGGCCTCGTCCGGGGTGGCCACCCGGGCGCCGAGCTGCTCGATGATGTTGACCGCTTTCTCGGTGAGCTGGCCGTTGGTGGCCTTCACACCGCGGCTGAGGTACAGGTTGTCCTCCAGGCCGACCCGGGCGTGCCCGCCGAGCAGCACCGACTGTGCCACCCACGGCATCTGCTTGCGGCCGATGGAGAAGCTCGCCCACTTAGCGCCGGCCGGGAGCATGTTCACCATCGACTGCAGGACACCCGGGTCCGACGGCGCGCCGTAGGGGATGCCCGAGCACAGCTGGAACATCGACGGGTCGTTGATGAGGCCTTCGGCGTGCATGGTCTTGGCGAACCACAGCTGGCCGGTGTCGAAGATCTCCAGCTCGGGGCGGACCCCGAGCTCCTGGATGCGCTCGGCGCCCGCGCGCAGCATGTCCGGGGTGGAGATGTAGACCTGGCTGCCGTCGCCGAAGTTCAGGCTGCCGCAGTCCAGGGTGCAGATGTCGGGCAGCAGCTCCTCCACGTGCGGCAGGCGGTCCAGCCCGTTGACCAGGTCGGTGCCCTCCCCGTAGGCGAGCGGGTCGTCCTGCCCGATCACCAGGTCTCCGCCCATGCCGGCGGTCAGGTTGATGACGATGTCGATGCCGGTCTGGCGGATGCGGTCGACGACCTCCCGGTAGAGCGCGTTGTCCCGCGAGGGGGCACCCGTCTCGGGGTCGCGGACGTGGATGTGCACCACGCTGGCACCGGCCTCGGCCGCCTCGACCGCGGCGGCGGCGATCTGCTGAGGGGTCACCGGAACGTGCTCGCTCCGGCCGACGGTGTCCCCCGCACCGGTGAGGGCGCAGGTCAGGATGGGCTTGTAGTTCATGGTGTCGCTCACGAAGAGGCTCCGTCTCTGTATGGCTTGCGGACCCGGCGCAGGCGGAATCGCCGCCGGGCCGGGTGGGTCCGGTCGGGCGGGTCCGTATGGGTTGGGAAGGTCCGGGCGGAACGGTGCGGTTCTGGTCGGGTTCAGTTCCGCAGGACGTCGCTGGCGATGACCGAGCGCAGCGTGTCCCGCATGTGGCCGACGGACCGTCCGGGCATCCCAGTCATGACCTGGATGCCCATGCCGTCGATGAGGGCGGTGAGGCGCTTGGTCATCTCCTCGGCGTCGAAGTCACCGAAGACCCCGCTCTCCTGCCCCTCCCGCAGGGTGCGGGCGATGGTCTCGTGCCAGCGGCGGTAGGAGTCGGCGTGCAGCTCCCGCATCTCGGGGTTGATCGCTGCCGCCGTCCATACCTGGAGCCAGATCGACCATTCCAGGCGCAGCCGCTCCGAACGGGGAAGCTGCAGTTCGATGAGTTCCAGCAGGCGCTCGTGTGCGTTCTCGATGGTGTACAGGCCCGCGACTTGGCGGTCGAAGGCCTGCTTCACCGAGTGGCGGAGCGCTTCCACCAGCAGGTGGTTCAGGGTCGGGAAGTGGTAGTGCACCGTAGCGCTGGACGTCCCGCACACCTGGGCCACCTGCGCGACGCGGACCGAGTGGTAGCCGTGCTCGGCGATGAGGGTCCACGCGGCCTCGATGATCTGGAGTCTTCTGTTGTGCTCCTTGGCCGCCCCCGGGTGGTCGGCCAGCTCGGCCGGGGGCGGTGCGACCGCCGACGAGTCGCGCGGTGCCGCCGAGACCGTGTCGGCGTCGTCCTGGCCGTTGAGCAGCCAGTTGACCGTCACCCCGGTCTCGTCGGCCATGCCGGACAGTTCCCGGGCGGTGAAACGCCGGGTACCCGTCAGGGACTTGGAGAGTTTGGTGGGGTCGATGCCGAGCCTGGCCGCGAACTCCCGTTGGGAGAGGCCGGATCGGCGGATCGCCTCACGCGCTCTGCTGCGCACATCGTCGGTCGTGTCGCTCACGGCTGAGAACCTAGCAGCGCCATAGCGATTATCGCAACGCGACCGTGGTTGCCATTTCGTTATGAGAGCGCTTTCTTGACACCCCCCAGGAGCGTCAAAGTCCTCATTTTAGCGGTAAGTCGAATATTTCGGGCGATCCTCAGAGGGCTCAAATCGCAATGATGCGATGTCTGACTGTTTGATTAGTCAACCGCAACGCAGTAGTAACTGAATGGTCCTGCCCGCTATCCCGGAGGTGACCCGAGTCATCCGCTGGAACATCGACAACAAAGTCTTCTGGCCCGCCCTGATCATGGTGATCGGCTTCACCGCGCCGTTCGTGGTCGCGCCGCAGACGGGTGAACGCCTCCTCGACGGCGTCCTGTCCTGGTTACAGTCCGGCTTCGGCTGGTCGTACATGTGGTTCGTCGCCGCCCTCGCCGTCCTGCTCGTCTGGCTGGCCTTCAGCAGGTACGGCAGCATCAGGATGGGCAGCCCCGACGACCGCCCCGAGTTCTCCACCCCCACCTGGCTCGCGATGATCTTCACCGCCGCGATCGGCGGCGGCCTCATGTACTGGGGGATCATCGAGTGGGCGCACTACCACGTGGATCCCCCCTACCAGCTCGAACCGCGTGGAACCGAGGCCGCCGAATGGTCGGCGACCTACCCCCTCTTCCACTGGGGCCCGACCGCCTGGGCCGTCTTCTGCGTCCCGACCCTCGCCCTCGCCTACGCGTACCACGTGCGCAAGATCCGCCGGCTACGGCTCAGCGAGGCCTGCCGCGGAGTGCTCGGCGACCGCGTCGACCGCTGGCCCGGACGGCTGATCGACGTCTTCTTCATCATCGGGATGATCGGTGCCGCGGGCACCTCCCTGGCCCTGGCCGTGCCCACCATCGCCGAAGGCGCGTCCCGCATGCTCGGGGTCGAACCGGGGGCCGTGCTCAACACCGTCGTCATCGGCCTGTGGACCCTGCTGTTCGCCGGAAGCGTCTTCCTCGGCCTGCACAAGGGGCTGAAGCGTCTCGCCAACCTCAACCTGTACCTGGCCGCCACCCTGGGTGTCCTGGTCGTCGCGGTGGGCCCGGCGGTCTTCGTCCTCGACACCTTCACCAACAGCGTCGGCATGCTCGCCCAGAACATCGTGCGGATGAGCACCTACACGGATCCAGTCGGAGGGTCGGGCTTCCAGGAGATCTGGACCATCTTCTACTGGGGCTGGTGGATCTCCTACGGACCGTTCGTCGGCATGTTCTGCGCGAAGATCTCCAAGGGCCGCACCGTCCGCCAGATCATCATCGGTATGTGCGGGTTCGGAAGCCTTGGCTGCTGGCTCTCGTTCGCGCTGCTCGGCAACTCCGGCATGGCCTTCGACCTGCGCGGCGACGCGGCCATCGTCGACACCCTGGAAGCCGAGGGAGCGGTACCGGCCATCTTCGCCACACTGGAGGCGTTCCCGCTCAGCTGGATCATCACCCCGCTGTTCCTGCTTCTGCTGCTGATCTTCCTGGCCACGACCCTGGACTCGGCCTCCTACATCATGGGCGCGGCCACCTCCCGCGACCTGCCCAACGAGGTCGAGCCCGCGCGGCCCACCCGTGTGCTGTGGGCCGTCGTCCTGGCAGCGGTGTCGGTCTCGGTGATGTCCGCCGGAGGTACGGACGCATTGCAGACCCTGTCGGTCGTGACCGCGTTCCCGCTGATCGCCATCCTGAGCCTGGTCGCGGTCTCCCTCGTGCGCTGGCTCCGCGAGCACGACCTCCGCCGCGCCCACGCGATCGGCCCGGACGCAAGCGGTCCCGTCCTGGACGGCCACGCGAGCGGCCCCGCCGAGCCTGCCGGGGATCCCCGCGGATACGGTGGCGCCGCACCACCGCACACCGCCTCCCCGGCGCGCCCGGAAGGGACCCCTGCCGTTGAGCACTCACCACACGCAAGCGAACAGTGACGGACCGGCCCCTGTGGACGCCGTCGTCATCGGAGCCGGTTTCGGCGGCATGTACGCGCTCCACCGCCTGCGCGACCGCCTCGGCCTGAACGCCCACGCGTTCGAGGCCGGGGCGGACGCCTGAACCCGACACAGTCCTGCCCGGGCCAGGCAGTTGGCCCGGTCCCCTCCCCCGTCCTTCCTGGTTGGGAGCTCCGCCGCGGGGGTAGTGGTGGCTACCACTACTCCGCGTACGCGATTCGGTGGGGGCCGTATGAGGTCAAGCGAGCAGACGGACACACTCACACACGGCGCTGTCACGAGCTGGCACGTACCGGGTCGGGCCCCGTCATTGGTCTGCGTACACGGCGCCGGTGTCTCGTCAAGACAGACACTCCCACTGCTCAAGGAGGCCGCTGGGAGGAGGGAGGCCTGGGCCCTGGACCTGCCCGGATTCGGCCGGAGCACCGCCGCTGACCGTCGGCCGACCGTCCCCAAGCTCGCGGACGCCCTCCTGGAGTGGTTGCGGCACCGCAGACTGGATCAGCCCTGCCTCCTGGGCGCGTCGCTGGGAACCCAGGTCGTCGCCGAAGTCGCGGTGCGTGCACCGGACGAAGTCGGATCGGTGGTCCTGGTGGGTCCCACGGTGGACCCCGCGGCACGCTCACTGGGCCGACTGGCGGCGCGCCTGCTGCGGAACAACCTCCACGAGGGGATGTCGGTGGTCACCTCCAGTTTCGCCGACTACCGCGACGCGGGACCCCGCCGAGTCCTGCGCAGCTGGGAGCAGAGCAGGCGCCACCGGATCGAACGCGTCCTGCCCGGGATCCGGCAGCCTGCCCTGGTCCTGCGCGGGCAGAAGGACGCCATCTGCCCGAAGGCCTGGGCGGAGGAGGCCGCACGCCTGCTTCCGCGGGGCCGTCTGGTGACCGTCCCGGGACAACCGCACGCGCTCACGTCCGCCGACCCGGCACAGGTCCTCAGGCTGGTCGACGGCTTCGCACGGGAGGTGGCACAGTGAAGCCCCAACGGATCGTGGCCGGGTTCGACTCCGCCACCGCCATGCTGCGCGCCCTCTCCTCCTACAACGCGGGAGGAGACGTCCCACTGGGCGGGGAGGCCCCCGGCTACCTGGAGAACGCCGTCGCCGCCGTCGCGGGTGCGGCCAACAGGACCCCCAGGAAGCTCAAGGAGAAGGTGTACGCCGCCTCCGGCTGGGCCGAGGCCGTCCCCCGGCACCGCGTCGGTGAGATCGACTCCGACGAACTCGCCTCCTGGGTTGTCGGCCACTACCCGAAGAAGCAGTCCGAGCTCGCCTTCATCGGTTCCTCGAACGGTGCCCTCACCCATCTGGCCGCCGGGGTGGAGGCCCCGTGGCTGCCGCAGACCCTGCTCATACCCGTCCGCCGGGGCGGGGTGCCGCCCGAGGACGCGTCGGAGGACCTGCGCAAGATGCGGCCCACCGGCGAGGCCCTGGTGGAGGCCAACCCGGACTGGCGCCTGCACCACATGCACGACCCCAACCAGGACCGGTTGATGATCGCGGGCATGTGCTACTTCAGGGTCAAGTGGCTCAGGCTGCCCGAGGCCTACCGCCGTTTCCTCCGGTCCCACGTCGCACCCGGCGGCACGCTCGTGGTCTCCGACTGCGGTATGCAGTGGCCCACCACGCGCGTATCCGACCGTTACGTCTTCCAGCACGGCGGTTTCGGAGGCGCCACCCTGGAAGAGCTCCGGTACGGAGGCGAGCGCGTCCGCCGGTACCTGCGGGCCTACGGCTCGGACTACGAGCGCTTCGTCGCACCGGAACCGGACGGGGAGAGCCCCGAGGCCGAATGGGGGTTCGCCCCCGAGATGATGGCGGACCTGCGCGAGCTCGCGGACGAGCAGGGATGGACCCTGCTGCGCCTCGGCTACGACGAGCCCGAGTCCCTCAGCCCGGCCGTGGCCGAGACCTACCGGGACTGGTACCGCAGACGCGGTGTGCCCGAGAACCGCCTGCTGGTGGAGTCCTTCATGCTTCTCGATCCCTATTGGACCCTGCGTACCGGGTCCGTCCCCTTCTGGACGGTCTTCAACAAGGAGCCGTCGCTGCGGGCGCTGCACGACTACCTGGACCGGGTGCCCGGCTACGAGGAGATCCGGATGATCCTGTTCTCGCACGGTGTGGAGTCCGTGGGGCTGGCCCGGGCCTCGGAGTGGGCCGAGGTGCTGGAACGGGCCACGAAGGTGGGTTCCTTCTTGGGCACGGACCCATCGGCCTTCCCCCGGGACTTCGCGGTGTTCGCCCGGGCACGCAGGGAGCTGGAACAGGTCCGGGGACGGCAACTCATGCCTCCGCCACTGCGCTGGTCGGAGGCCGAGGACTCCATCCGGGCGTTCGACGAGGTCGAACTCAGCAAGGAACTCAGCTAGAGGTACAGGGCGGTGACCACCGATGGCGACCAGCGACGAGAGAACCGATCAGGCATGGGAGGAGTTCCACTCCGCCGTGAACATGAGTGGGGAGGAGCTGAGGACCTGGCTGCTCACCGACGCTTCGGGGGAGGACGCCTTCCCCGCCGATGCCGGGGTCGACGGCCAGGGGGAGCGGATCGTCGAGATCCTGGACAAACGCCGGACCGATGTCACTACGGACGACGTCGACCTGATGGAGCGCGTGGCCGCGTTCGTCCGCGGGGAGCTGGGCCGGCCCCGCCCGGAGGACGACCGGTGGCGCAGGCGGCTCATGCGGGTGGGACACGACCCGCTCCAACCCGACTCGGGCCCCGACGACACCTGAGTGCGCGGCCGACCGGTCGGAGGTGCTCCGGCCGGTCGGCGTGTGTACGGCGACCGGCCGTAGGGCGTGTTCGGTGGATGCTGCCCGTCGAGAAGGTGCTGCGCCGTAGGCGTCCGTTGAGGGGTGGTGGCGGGCGACGAACGGGGGTGCTGCGCCGTAGGCGTCCGTTGAGGGTTGGTGGCGGGCGACGGGCGGGCGTATCCAGTGGTGCTGGCACAAGGCCGAAGAAGGAGTTCCCCTACTGTGCACTGCCTCGCAAGCTCGGCAGCATCGCACAGCGGGGGCCCGCCCGGGTTTGGCTGTCGACTGAGAGATGCGCAGTGACAGTGCCGCTGGGGCGACACGCAGCAGGGTACGTGCCCGCTGCACATGCCCTAGGCGCCCGACGGACACGCCGCCTCCGCCAACGATCAGCGGAACCGGAACCCCGCCCCAGGTGATACCCCTCCCAGTCCGGCTCGTTAGGGTTCCGGTGGTCCCAGTTAGGGCACCGGTTGCGTGAAACCGGTGCCGGACCCGGCACGGCCACCGGCAACGGCGCCGGTCCCTGCCCACACCGCACCACGGAGTCCAGGAGGCATCCGGCATGTTCGAGAAGATACTGGTGGCCAACCGCGGTGAGATCGCCATCCGCGCGTTGCGTGCCGGACACGAGCTCGGCGCACGGACCGTCGCGGTCTTCCCCCACGAGGACCGCAGCTCGCTGCACCGGCTCAAGGCCGACGAGGCTTACCAGATCGGCGAACCGGGGCACCCGGTCCGTGCCTACCTCTCGGTCGACGAGGTCGTCCGTGCCGCGCGGGAAGCGGGCGCGGACGCCGTCTACCCCGGTTACGGCTTCCTCTCCGAGAACCCCGACCTCGCCCGAGCCTGCGCTGAGGCGGGCATCACCTTCGTCGGTCCGCCCGCCGAGGTGCTGGAACTGACCGGTAACAAGGCGACCGCCATCGCCGCCGCCAAGCGCGCGGGCATCCCGGTCCTGGAGTCCTCCGAACCCTCCACCGACGTCGAGGGGCTGCTCGCCACGGCTGAGGAGATCGGTTTCCCGCTGTTCGTCAAGGCCGTGGCCGGTGGCGGCGGGCGGGGCATGCGCCGCGTGAATTCCGCGGGTGCGCTGCGGGAGTCGGTCGAGGCGGCCATGCGCGAGGCCGAGACCGCCTTCGGCGACCCCACGGTGTTCCTGGAGCGCGCCGTGGTCGACCCCCGCCACATCGAGGTACAGATCCTCGCCGACGGCCAGGGCGGCGTCATCCACCTGTACGAGCGCGACTGCTCGGTGCAGCGCCGCCACCAGAAGGTCGTGGAGCTCGCCCCGGCGCCCAACCTCGACCCGGAGCTGCGCGAACGCATCTGCCAGGACGCGGTGCGCCTGGCCCAGGAGCTCGGCTACCGCAACGCGGGCACGGTGGAGTTCCTCGTGGGCCGGGACGGGCAGCACGTGTTCATCGAGCTGAACCCGCGCATCCAGGTGGAGCACACGGTGACCGAGGAGGTCACCGACGTCGATCTGGTGCAGTCGCAGATCCGCATCGCCTCCGGTGAGACCCTCGCCGACCTGGGCCTGGGCCAGGACGACATCGTCGTGCACGGCGCCGCCCTGCAGTGCCGCATCACCACGGAGGACCCGGCCAACGGCTTCCGGCCCGATACCGGGACGATCAGCGCCTACCGCTCCCCCGGCGGCTCGGGTATCCGCCTGGACGGCGGCACCGCTGCCGCCGGTTCGGACGTCAGCGCCTACTTCGACTCCCTGCTGGTGAAGCTCACCTGCCGGGGCCGCGACTTCGCCACGGCGGTCAGCCGGGCCCAGCGCGCGGTGGCCGAGTTCCGCATCCGCGGTATCTCCACGAACATCCCCTTCCTACAGGCGGTCCTGGAGGACGAGGACTTCCGTGCCGGCCGGGTCACCACCTCGTTCATCGAGGAGCGCCCCCAGCTGCTGACCGCGCGCCCCTCCGCGGACCGGGGCACCCGCCTGCTCACCTACCTGGCCGACGTGACGGTGAACAAGCCGCACGGAGAGCGCCCGCACCTGGTGGAGCCGAGGTCGAAGCTTCCCGCGGTGGCCGAGGGCGCCCCTCCCGCCGGATCGAAGCAGCGCCTGACCGAACTGGGTCCCGAGGGGTTCGCGCGCTGGATGCGCGAGTCGGACACCCTGGGGGTCACCGACACCACCTTCCGGGACGCCCACCAGTCGCTGCTGGCCACCCGGGTGCGCACCCAGGACCTGCTGGCAGCCGCACCGGCCGTCGCCCACACCCTGCCCGAACTCCTCTCCCTCGAGTGCTGGGGAGGCGCGACCTACGACGTCGCCCTGCGGTTCCTCTCCGAGGACCCCTGGGAGCGGCTGGCGGCACTGCGCGAGGCCGTGCCCAACGTCGCCCTGCAGATGCTGCTACGCGGCCGCAACACGGTCGGATACACGCCCTACCCCACCGAGGTCACCAACGCGTTCGTGCGTGAGGCCGCCGAGACCGGGGTGGACATCTTCCGGATCTTCGACGCCCTCAACGACGTCGAGCAGATGCGCCCGGCGATCGAGGCGGTCCGCGAGACCGGCACCGGGGTCGCCGAGGTGGCTCTCTGCTACACCTCGGACCTGTCCGACCCGTCCGAGAAGCTCTACACGCTGGACTACTACCTGAAGCTGGCCGAGCGGATCGTGGAGTCCGGGGCGCACGTGCTCGCAATCAAGGACATGGCCGGCCTGCTGCGCGCCCCGGCCGCGGCCCGCTTGGTGACCGCCCTGCGGAGCGAGTTCGACCTGCCCGTCCACGTGCACACGCACGACACTCCCGGCGGCCAGCTGGCCACCTACCTCGCGGCGGTGAACGCGGGCGCGGACGCCGTGGACGGCGCCGTGGCCTCGCTGGCGGGCACCACCTCGCAGCCGTCGCTGTCGGCGATCGTGGCCGCCTTCGACTACTCCGCGACACCCACCGGGCTGTCGTTGGACGCCGTGAACGAGCTGGAGCCCTACTGGGAGGCGGTGCGCCGCGTCTACGCGCCGTTCGAGGCGGGCCTGGCCTCGCCCACCGGCCGCGTCTACCACCACGAGATCCCCGGCGGCCAGCTGTCCAACCTGCGCACGCAGGCCATCGCCCTGGGCCTGGGAGACCGCTTCGAGGACATCGAGGCGATGTACGCGGCGGCCGACCGCATGCTGGGCCGCCTGGTCAAGGTGACCCCGTCCTCCAAGGTGGTGGGCGACCTCGCCCTGCACCTGGTGGGCGCCGGAGTCTCCCCCGAGGAGTTCGAGCAGGACCCGGACCGGTTCGACGTACCCGACTCCGTGGTGGGCTTCCTGCGCGGCGAGCTGGGCGTGCCCCCGGGCGAGTGGCCCGAGCCGTTCCGCACCAAGGCGCTACGCGGGCGCGGCGAGGCGCGGACGACCACCCAGCTCACGTCGGTGGACCGCGCCGGGCTGAACGAGGAGCCGCGCGCCACCCTGAACCGGCTGCTCTTCGAGGGGCCCACGAAGGAGTTCGAGTCGCACCGCGCCGCCTACGGCGACACCAGCGTGCTGGACAGCAAGGACTTCTTCTACGGCCTGCGTGAGGGCGAGGAGCACGTCGTGGACCTGGAGCCCGGCGTGCGCCTGCTGATCAGCCTCCAGGCGGTGAGCGAGCCCGACGACCGCGGGATGCGCACCGTCATGACCACCCTCAACGACCAGCTCCGTCCGCTGCACATCCGGGACCGGGCCCTGACGTCCAACGTGCACGAGGCGGAGAAGGCCAACCGCGACGACCCCGCACAGGTCGCGGCGCCCTTCGCCGGGGTGGTCACCCTGACCGTCGGTGAGGGCGACGAGGTGAAGGCGGGCGACACCGTCGCCACCATCGAGGCGATGAAGATGGAGGCCTCGATCACCACCTCCCAGGGCGGTGTGGTCGGCCGCGTGGCCGTCGACGGCGTCCAGCGCGTGGAGGGCGGCGACCTGATCGTCCACCTTCGCTGACCTCCGCGTCCGCCCCGGGCGGCCGTCGGGGACGGCGGCGGCCCGGGGCCGCGCGGGTTCTGCACTCGAGAGACCGGAAGCCCGGTGGGGAAGGCGTTTCAGGACGGGCGCGGGCTTCCGAAGGCGGCGGGTTTGGGCCAGACTGGTCCCGCACTGCCCCCCACCGGATCGGACCTCCCCGATGACCGACACCCCCGCCCCCGCCGAAGGCGTGGACACCTCCGCCCCGCACTCCGCACGGGTGTGGAATTTCTGGCTGGGCGGCAAGGACAATTACCAGGTCGACCGCGAGCTCGGCGAGCAGATCCTGGGCATCCACCCGAAGATCGCCGTGGACGCCCGCGCGGGCAGGTCCTTCCTCGTGCGCACCATCACCCACCTGGCCGAGGAAGAGGGAGTGCGCCAGTTCCTCGACATCGGAACCGGGCTGCCCACCCACCAGAACACCCACGAGATCGCCCAAGCCGCCGCCCCCGAGTCCCGCGTCGTCTACGTCGACAACGACCCCATGGTGCTCGCCCACGCCCGTGCCCTGCTCACCGGCACCGATGAGGGCGCCACCGCGTTCGTCGACGCCGACCTGCGCGACACGGAGCAGGTCCTGGCCAGGGCCGGAGAACTCCTCGACCTCGACCGGCCCGTGGGCCTGTCGATCATCGGCACCCTCGGACACATCCCCACGCAGGGGGAGGCCCTGGACATCGTCCGCGCCTACCTGGCGGGGCTGCCCTCCGGCAGCTTCCTGGTGGTGGCCGACTCGATCCTGCCCGACGAGGGCAGCGCCCTGGACGCCCTGGACGAGTGGAACAGGGAGGCCGCCCTGGCCTACCGGGGCCACACCCTCGCCGAGTTCACGTCCTACTTCGACGGTCTGGAGCTGCTCGAGCCCGGGATCGGCCCCAGCCCCCTGTGGCGCCCGGACCCCGTGGATGTCGGCCAGGCCCCCGACACCGACATGTACGGCGGAGTCGCCCGCAAACCCTGACCGGTTCAGCGCCCGAGACGGACGGTCGACGGCGGGATCGGGTGAACACCGGGTGGGGACCGCGGTCGGCGGACTACTTCCGGCGGGTGAGGGCGGGGGCGAAGCCGCGGGCGGCGGCACTGCGGACCATCCGCTCGTAGGTCTCGGCGTCGGCGCGCGCGGAGAGTTCACTCCGGTCCGCCTCTGCGTCCCACACCCGGCGCCCGCCCACGAACACCTGGCGGATGTTGCGGGGCTGGCAGACCAGTACGTAGGTGGCGACCGGGTCCCACACCGGGCCCAGGTCCGGGCGGCGCGGGTCGACCACCACCAGGTCGGCCTCCTTGCCGACCTCCAGTGAACCCACCCGGTCGGCCACGCCGATCACGTCGGCGGCGCCCAGGGTGTGCGCCCGGAACACCTCGTGCGGGGACATCACGTCGGCGCGCAGCCCCCGGGCGCGTTGCTGGTAGAGGCCGAAGCGCATGTTCTGGAAGGGGTCGGAGACGTCCGTGCAGGACTGGTCGTCCAGGCCCAGACCGATCCGGATACCCGCGTCCCGCAGCCGCACGGCGTCCATGGTCCCCGAGCCCAGGCGACCGTTCGAAGCGGGCTGCCAGGACACCGGGCTGTCGGCGGCGGCCAGCGCCTCGACCATGTGGTCGGTGGGGTGCACGAAGTGGCCGAAGACCATGTCCGAGCCGAGCACACCCGCCTTCTCGTACCAGGAGAAGCGCGAGCGCTGGAGGTCGATCTGCTCCGCGGTCTCGACGAAGTGCGCCTGGTTGGCGACCCCGTGCTCGGTCATCATGGCGCGTTCGCGTTCGGCGGTGACCGGGGAGCTCGACCACTGGACCGCACCGTAGACCGCGCCGCCCAGGTCCAGCCGGGCGGCATCGGGTCCGGTGCCGGATCGGTGCGCCATCACGTGCGCGAAGGCGGCGAAGGACTCCTCCTCCGGGAGCTGCTCATCGTCCAGGCGCACGGCGGAGACGGTGCGCAGACCGGTGTCGCGGGCCGCGTCCACCTGCCGGGTCAGGAAGTCGGGCCCGTGCACGCGGGCCGCCTTCAGGGTGGAGCTCGACCAGTCGAAGGTGGCCACCACCCGGCTCTGGAGGAAGTTGAACACCGAGGTCACCCCGTGGGAGAGCACGTCCAGGGCGCCGTGGGCGGTCATCCAGTAGAGGTCGTCGGGTTCGGCGCCGACCAGCATCTCCGAGTTGCGGGAGACCCACTCGTAGAGGGTGGAGTCGGGGGCGACCCCGCGCATGCCGGAGGTGAACAGGTGGCTGTGCGCGGAGACGAACCCCGGTGCGACGAACGCCTGGCCGACGTCGAGCCGCTCCCCCGGTCCGGGCGGCGGGGAGCCCTCGCCAAGGGCGGCGATCCGGCCGTCCTCGCCGATCCGAAGCCAGCCCACCACCCAGACGGGGCGGCCCTCCTCGTTCACGGTGGCGGTCAGCAGGACGGCGTTGACGATCGTGAGCATCGGTTCCTCGGAAAGGTCAGGGGGTGAGATTCGGGTGCGGGGTTTCGGGGTCGGCTTCGGCCGCCCCGTGGCGAAGAAGCCACGGGGCGGGGACGTTCGGGGGTCAGTCGCGCCGCATCCGCACGAGCACGCCGCGGACGTGCTCCTCGGCTGCGGTGCGCGCCGCGTTCGGGTTGCCCGACTCCAGGGCCGCCACGATCGCGGTGTGCTCCCGGTGCGCGGCACGGCGGTTCGCGGTGAGGTTCCACATCGAACCCCGGTGCAGGTGGGCGCGGGCCTCCAGGCGATTGAGCTCCTCGATGAGCGTCGTGTTGCCCGAGCACTCCCGGATGTAGGAGTGGAAGGCCACGTCGCTCGCGGTGTCCCGAGCGGTGTCGGATTCCCGGGTCAGGTCGCTGCCCTGGTCCTCGACCATCTCCCACAGCTCGGCCACCTGCCCCGAACTCAGCCGGGTTGCGGCCTCCTCGGCCGCCAGCCCGTCGAGTACCGCACGTACCCGCAGGACGTCGCGCATCTGGTCGTCGTCCAGCCGGATCACCTTGGCCGCGGCGTTGGGGGTGCTCTCTGCGAGGCCGTCGTGGATGAGCCCCAGCACCGCTTCCCGGACCGGGCTGCGGCTGATGCCCAACCGTGTGGCCAGGGCCGCGACGCTCAGCGGTGTCCCCGGTTCCAGCTCCCCGGACAGCACGAGTCCGCGCAGGTGCTCACGGGCCGAGTCCGCCAGGGACATGCCTTCGGCTCTGCTCATCACCGGTGTTCTCCTCGCCGCCACCGCGGGCGGCTCCGGCGCCGCCCGCGTCCCCGTCGCCGCAGCCATCCTAGGACTCCGTGGCGCCCGCGCCCGGGACGGCGTCCGAGGAGGCGGCGGGGGCTGTGTAGTTGGCCCTGACCCGCTGGTCGAGGAAGTCCCGCGCGGAGATCGGCGGGTAGAGGCCCTCCGGCCCCTGGATGACGGCGTCCCGATCGGCCTGGGCGAAGAACGCCACGCTGTAGCGGTCGCCCTGGTACTCACCGGCGCCGGGGCTGCGCACCCGGTGGAAGTTGGAGGGCAGCCGGTCGTCGCTCCAGCGGGTGAGCATGTCCCCGATATTGCAGGTGATACGGCTGGACGACGGCTCGACCGAGGTCCACTCCTGCTCCTCGGCGTCCTTGCCCGGGCACACCTGGAGCCCGCCCTGGCCGTCTCGCTGGAAGAGCAGGGTCAGGCAGTCGAAGTCGGTGTGCGCGCCCGCGCGCCAGCGGCCCGGGACCCCGCGCAGCTCCTCGGGCACCGCGAAGTAGTGCAGCAGGCGCAGGGTGCTCTGGTAGTGCTCCGAGGAGGGGTTGTGGGCGCGGGTGAAGTGGTCGCGGTCCAGGCCGAGACGGTCGGCGAAGCAGGACAGCACACGCATGGCCACCCGGTGGCAGTGCTCCTCGAAGTCCAGGACGGCCTGCCGGAACCCGGCCAGTTCGGCCTCCGAGGGCCAGCGGCCCGCCATGTGCGGGCGGGTGACCTGGAAGGACTCCTTCTGGTCGGCGGTGCCAATGGACGGGCGGACCTGGGACAGGCTCTCCCAGCCGGCGTTGAGCTCCTTGACCAGCGGGTAGCGGGCCTTGGTCTCCTCCGGGAGCGCGAAGAGCCGCTCGGCCATCGCGAAGGCGCCGTCCATCTCGGCCTGGCTGATGCCGTGGCCCTCCAGTTGGAAGAACCCGATGTCGGTGGCGGCGGCCCAGAGCTGCTCGGTGATCTCCTCGCGGCGGTTGTCGAAGTCGCTGAGGTCGATGACCCGGATCTCCCGGGAGAACGTCTCGGTGCCGAGCCCGCCCATCCGGCGTTCGCGGTCCAGTTCGGTGAGGTGGTGGGTGGTCACGGGGGTCTCCTCCGTCGGTGGTGGATCGTGCGGTTGAGGGGTGGTGGTCGTGGAAGTGGCGGCCGCAGGGGCGGTCACTCGCCGACGCTGATGCCGGGATCGAGGAAGTCGGTGTTCACGAGGTCGTCGACGGCCAGGTCCTCGGGGACGTCCGAGCCGCCGTCCCGGAGCAGCGGGGCGAAGTCGTCGATGACGCGCTGGACACGTTCGAGGTCGAAGCTGCCGACGGTGCCGTCGGTCTCGTCCCCGATCAGCCCCTCGGCCAGGAGGGTCTCCGAGGAGTACGCGGCCAGCTCGGCGCTGTACGGGTTGAAGTTCGGGTTCTGGGCGACGACGTCCACGACGGTGTCGTTGACCGGCTCCGGTGCGCCGTGGAAGTCGGCGGTGGCCTGCTGGACCATCGGGACGAGGAGTTCCAGGCAGGGCGACAGCTCGTCCACCCGGTCCGAGCGCACGGTGACGGTTCGGGCGTAGCCCTCGTAGCCGAGGTCGCGGATGAGCTCGTAGGCGACCGGCCGGTTCCAGGCCGAGACCTCGTTCTCGTAGACGAACGGCTCGGAGTTGGCGAACCCCTGCTGCGCGAAGGTGGGGTCGGCGGTGAACCGGGCCGGGGAGTTGTCGTAGCTGGTGTCGATCTGGTCGGCGTCGAGCAGCCCCTCCGCCACCAGCCAGTCCGGGTACAGCTGGCCCTGGGAGACCACAACCGGGGCCCCGGAGTCCTGGATGTCCGCCACGCCCGCCCAGTCCGGGTGGGTCTGCGGATCCCACATCAGCATCTGGGCGCTGCCGCGCAACAGGGTGGAGACGGCGGTGACGGGCTGGCTTCCCGCGGCGGCGATCGCCTGTTCCGAGTGGGCCAGGCCGAGGGTGATGTCCTCGTCCACGTACATCTGGGAGGGCACGGTCTGGAAGCCGATCGCGGGTCCGCCCGCACGGATCTCCAGGTCGACGCCGGTGTCGAGGCCGTCGACGGCCAGCGGGCCGGACACGGATCCGGTCTCGGCATCGACCGTGTAGCCGGGGCCGAGGAGGCCGAAGAGCGGGCCGGAGTCCGTCTCGGGCTCCCACTGGAGCTGGACGACAACGGTGGCCGGGCAGACGTCGTCCAAACGCTGGTCCGCGGCGACGGGTTCGAGTTCGGCGCTCTCCTGCGAGTCCTCGGCGAAGATGCAGCCGGTCAGGAGCAGGCTGAGCGAGAGTGCGGAGGCGGCCAGCAGGGCCGGGCGGAGTGTACGGGGGCGGGAGGTCCCGGGCTGGGAGAGCTGGGGCCGAGGAGTCGGGGCACGGAAGGGGCGGGATGCCATGAGGGCTCCGGGAGGGTGAAGGGCTGGGCACCGGTGCGGGAAGCGGGGAGGGTTCGGGGCGGAGCGGGTTCAGGAGGAGGCGGCGCGGGAATCAGGGGTCAGGGCCAGCGGCGTGCGGTGAGGCGCTGCACCAGCGTGAACACGCTGAAGACGGCCACTCCCAACAGCGCCGCGAGGAGGATGGCGGCGATGAGGTCCTCGGACTGGAGGCGGGCCCGGTAGGTGTCCAGGAGGGTCCCGATCCCGGCCTGCCCCTGGGCGAAGAACATGTCGCCGATGATGGCGCCGGTGACGGAGAGCCCGGCCGCGGTGCGCAGGCTCGTGAGGATCGACGGCAGGGCAGCGGGCAGTTGCAGGGACACCAGGCGCCGCCAGCGCCCGGCCCGGCCGAGGGTGAACAGGTCGTGGAGGTCGCGGTCGACCGACTGGAGACCGAACAGGGTCATCGACACAACCGGGAAGAACGCGATGAGGACACAGACGATGGTCCGGGCCGGGAGGCCGTAGCCGAACCACAGGCCGATCAGCGGCACGATCGCGAGCACGGGGACGACCTGGAGCACGACCGCGTAGGGGTAGACAACGCGTTCGATCGCGCGGGACTGGCTCATCAGCACCGCCGTGGCCACGCCCAGGACCGCGGCGAGGAAGAGCCCGAGCAGGGCCACCTGGGCGGTGACCGCCAGCGCCCGGAGCATGGTCTCGAGGGTGACGGGGTCCAGCAGCGAGTGGGTGAGGACCCGGTGCGGCGGAGGCAGCAGGAAGCGGCGGTCCTCACTGAGCACGAGATAGGACACCGCGTACCAGGCGGTGAGCGCGAGCAGCACCGAGACCAGCGGCGGGAGTGCGGGGCGCCAACGCGAGCCGCGGGGAGCTGCCGGGACAGGGCAGGCTGAGCCGGTGGCCGCGGGGCCGCCCGGTCTCCTGCGGTCGGAACGGGTACGGCGGTCGGCGGTGTCCGGGGCGGCGGGGCCGGTGGGGAGTGTGTCGACCATCAGCTCACCCCGTTCAGGGCGGTGCTGACCTCGCGCACCCGCTCGTGGAAGTCGGGTTCGTGGCGGAAGTCGGGTGTGCGGGGGAAGGCGGCCGGGTTGTCGACGACCCGGTGGATCCGCCCGGGCCGGGGTGACATCACCACGATCCGAGAGGCCAGGAAGACCGCCTCGGAGACCGAGTGGGTGATGAACAGGGCGGTGAACCCGTGGGCGGCGTGCAGGCGCAGCAGTTCCTCCTGCATGCGCAGGCGGGTGAGGTCGTCCAGGGCGCCGAAGGGCTCGTCCAGGAGCATCAGTTCCGGGCGCAGGGCCAGCGCGCGGGCCAGGGACACCCGCATGCGCATGCCGCCGGACAGCTCGGCGGGCAGGCTGGCGGCGAACTCGGTGAGCCCGACCGCCTCGATCGCCGTCTCCGCGCGGGTGCGGCGCTCCTCCAGGGTCACACCGCGCAGTCGGGCGGACAGCTCCACGTTGGACCGCACGCTCCGCCAGGGCAGGAGGGTGGGCGACTGGAAGATCACCCCCGTGGAGTCGGGGCCCACCTCCACCGTCCCCGAGGTGGGGGCCTCCAGCCCGGCTGCCAGGCGCAGGAGCGTGGACTTCCCGCATCCCGAGGCGCCGAGCACGGCGACGAACTCGCCCCGGGACAGTTCGAGGTCGACCTCCGCCAGCGCCAGCGTGCCGGTCGGGTAGCGCAGGTCCACCCCGGCGAAGGTGACGTCCGCCGGTGTGTGATGTGTCGGTGCGTCAGCGTGCCTGACGGTGTCGTAGAGCTTCACGGCACCCCATCCCCTCGGGTGTAGGCCTTCGCATGATTGCATGCAATCTGTGGTGATAAAGACGATAAAAGAGCTCTATTGAATGCAGATTGCCGAATATTTCACCGATATTGCTTGAGACCACATGCGATACCGAAGAGCCTGGCATGTGGGCGATCCAGCGCGCGGGATCGGGGGCGGATTCTCCCGGCCCGAGCGCGGAGGCGGAGGACGAACGGAGCGGGTTCGGATACGGGCGACGGTTCGTACGATGGGTGGCGACCTCGTACCCGCGGGAGTGCCCGCGACGGAAGGAGCCCCTGTGGCTGACGTGCCCGAACGCGCCCTGGTCGTGATGGCCCACCCCGACGACGCCGACTTCTCCTGCGCGGGGACCGTGGCGCTGTGGACCGAGGCCGGGACCGAGGTGGTCTACCTGATGGTCACCGACGGCGAGGCGGGCGGGGACGAGCTCACCCTGGACAGCTCGGAGATCGCGGCGATGCGCCGGGAGGAGCAGCGGCGGGCGGCGGCCGAGGTCGGGGTCAAGGACGTGCGTTTCCTCGGCTACCCGGACGGCAGAGTGGTGGCCTCCCTCGACCTGCGCCGGGACATCGCCCGGGTGATCCGCCAGGTGCGGCCCGAGCGTGTGGTCATCCCCAGCCCCGAACGCGACTGGGACAGCATCGCCGCCAGCCACCCCGACCACATGGCCACGGGCGAGGCCACGCTCAACGCGGTCTTCCCCGACGCGCGCAACCCGCACGCCCACCGCGAACTCCTCGCCGACGAGGGCCTGAAGGCGTGGACCGTCCCCGAGGTGTGGGTCGTCGGCGGCCCCAAGCCCAACCACCACTCGGACATCACCGACGTCTTCGAGCGCAAGGTGGCGGCACTGGCCGCGCACGAGAGCCAGATCGGCGACATCGCCGAGCTCGAACCCATGCTGCGCCAGTGGATGGCCGCCAACGGCGCCGAAGCCGGGTTCCCCGCAGGGCACCTGGCCGAGGTCTTCCAGGTCGTCCAGACCGGCTGACTCAGGCCGGTCCCCAGGGGGCGGGTTCCGGGTGGGAGGGGCGGTCCGCGCCCGCATATCCTCCAGGTGTGAGGAACACGCTCGAAGCCCACAGGGTCGGCGAGGCCGCCGCCCGGGTCCGCGAGGTCCTCGGCACGGGTCCGGTGCTCGCGCTGACCGGGGCGGGTATCTCGACGGACTCGGGGATCCCCGACTACCGGGGCCCGGACTCGCCCCCGCGCAAACCCATGACCTACCAGGAGTTCGTCGGCGACCCCGCCTTCCGGCGCCACTACTGGGCCCGCAACCACGTCGGCTGGCGCCACATGGAGGGCACCCGGCCCAACGACGGCCACCGGGCGCTCGCCGACCTCGAGCGCGCCGGCATCCTCTCCGGCGTCATCACCCAGAACGTCGACACACTGCACGACGCCGCGGGCAGCCGCCGGGTCATCGACCTGCACGGCCGCTACGACCGGGTGATCTGCCTGGGCTGCCGTTCGGTGACCGGCCGCGAGGAGTTGGCGGTACGCCTCACCGAACTCAACCCCGGATTCGCCGCCCGCGTGGCCGACGTGGATGTCGCGCCGGACGCCGACGCCGTCCTGGCCTCGACCGCGGACTTCCGGGTGGCCGACTGCTCCTCCTGCGGCGGGGTCCTCAAGCCGGACATCGTCTACTTCGGCGAGAACGTGCCCAAACCCCGGGTGCTGGAGTGCTACGACATGGTCGACGCGGCGTCGGGCCTCCTGGTCGTGGGATCCTCCCTCACGGTCTTCTCCGGTCGGAGGTTCGTCAAGCACGCGGCCAACCAGGGCAAACCCGTGGTGATCCTCAACCGCGGCGCCACCCGGATGGATGAGACGGCGGCGCTGACGGTCGATCATGGCTGCTCCCAGGTCCTGCGCGCGTTCGCGGAGTCCTACCGAGCCGACCTCTGAGCCGGGCCCGGCATCGCACTCCCCCGCGCCCCTGCTCGGGTACGGCCGAGGGGCGGGTTCTGGGCGCCCGCTGCAGCGCTCAACCCCTGCTATGACGCCCTTCACCTCCACGGCCACAGCTTCTGTACCAACCGGACGGTACAGTTACCCGACAACGGATCACCAACGGCCCCTTCGACCCGCCCCCACGGCGCGTTGTCTCCGGGCAGCGGCCGGCAGGGGGGATGCTCGGAGGGACCCCCGGCCCGAACCGGCCCCGAGGCCCGCAGGGAGCCGACCGGGAGGTGCACGGCCCACAGCGCACACGGAGGCTCACGTGCCTATCAGCAACAGGAACGTCCTCGTCTCAGGTGGCGGCGTGGCCGGTGCCGCGCTCGCCGTCTGGCTGGGACGGCGGGGTTTCGCCCCCACCGTCGTCGACAGCGGCCCGGGCCCGCGGGCGGAGGGGAACCACGTCGAACTCTCCCGCAAGGGGATGGAGCTCCTGGACCGCACGGGCTTCGGGGACCGGATCCGCGCTCTCGGCGCCCCCGTCACCACGGTGTACTCCCACGTCAGCGGGCGGTCGGAGCCGCTGCGCTTCCCCGGCGGGCCCGGCACCCTCATCATCCGGCACGACCTGCTGGTGGAGGCCCTGCTCGATGAATCCGAGCAAGTGAGCGCGGGCCCGGTGAAGTTCCTGCGCGGGGACACCGTCACCGCCCTGGCACAGGACTCCAAGGGCGTGGACGTCGCCTTCGCGAACTCCCCCGCCCGCCGCTTCGACCTCGTCCTGGGCGCGGACGGGCTGTACTCACCCGTGCGGAGGCTGGCGTTCGACGGTCCGGACGAGTGCCGCATCCGCTACTTGAGAGCCAACGTGGCCACGTTCGAGACCGACAACCCCCTCGACGTGAGCGGGGCGCTGTCCTGGCACGTGTGGCCGCACCGGGGCTGCATCGTCACCGACCTGCCGGAGGACGACCGGGCCGAGGTGACGTTCCTGATGCGCGACAACTTCCCGGTCCGCCGGGGCGCCTTGGACCAAGGCGCCCGGTACCGCCTGGTGGAGGAGTTCTTCGACGGCGTCGGCTGGGAAGTACCGCGGCTGCTGCGCGCCATGCGCGGGACCGAGCTGGACGTCGCCCCGGCCGCTCAGGTCGGGATGGACGTGTGGGCGCACGGACGGGTGGCCCTGGTGGGTGACGCCGCCTACTGCCCGGGGCAGCTGAGCGGCCAGGGGCCAGCGATGGCACTGATGGGCGCGCTGGCTCTGGCCGGGGACCTCGCCTACGCGGAGGGCGACCACGAACGGGCGTTCTTCTCCTACGAGGCGGCGATGCGGCCAACGGTGCGCGAGGCCCAGTCCGTGGCCCCGTACGTGGTGGACAGCGGCGCTCCGGAGACTGGGCCGTACGAGACCTGGATCCGGGAGCGGGCCGAAGTGGCGATGGCGAAGGGCACCGAGTGGATGGGGCGCCTGGGCATCCGCCCGCACATGGACACCGTGGGCAACGGGTTCGCGCTGGAGCGCTACGTCGGCATCCTCGACGACTGACCCCGTCCGCCCCGTGGGCCTGATGCCGCTGATCACAAGCCCATTCCCTTCCGCCCCGTATTGAGACGGCCCGCCCGCGTGGCGGGCCGTTCGCGTTGGGGTCTTCGTTGGGGCGGTATTGGGGCGGGTCTCCGGCGGTACTGGGAGGCGATTTCCGGATGCGGCCCCCGTGCGCTACGATAATGGTTATCGTTTTCATCATCGGGAGGTTCTTCCCTCATGACTGAAGTGACCGCGCCCCTGCGCGTGGCGGTGGTCTCCGGACTGCACCGGTCCGCGCGGCGCCGCACCGTGGACGACCTGATCACTGCCCTGCCCGGGTCCATCGCCGTCCACCACGACCTCGACGGGATCGCCGAGGGGATCGTCCACCGTGTCGTGCGCGACCGGTGGGGACCCGTCGACCACGACCGCGTGTACCTGGACCACCTGTGCGCCACCTGCACACTGCGCGAGGACCTCGTGCCCGCCCTCCTGCGACTGGCGGAACGCGGCGAGCACACCCTGTGCGTGGTGGAGGCATGGGACGGTGTCGAGCCCCGGTCCGTCGCCGAGATAGTCGCCTCCCGCGAGGAATTCCGGCTGGCCACCGTCGTCAGCGCCGTGGATTCCGAACGCCTGCTACCGGACCTGTCCGGCCACGACGACCTCTCCGACCGGTCCCTGGACATCGCTGCGGAGGACGAGCGCACCGTCGCCGAGGTCCTCGCCCACCAGATCGAGTACCCGACCGTGCTCACGCTGCACGGCGCCGACCACCGCGACGAGGCACGCGCGCTGATCGAACAGCTCAACCCCGCCGCCGTCGTGATCCCGCCCGGTGGCGGCCTGGTGGCCCTCACCGAAGGCCGCTTCGACCCGGAGAGCGCCGCGAACCGGCTCAACCCTGCGTGGGCGCAGTACTGCGATCAGACCGACGACCGGGTCAGCACCGTCGTGTGGACCCGCAAGCGGCCCCTGCACCCGGTCCGCCTGCACGAGGCACTGGAGCGGATCGTCTCCGCCGGGCTGCGCGCCCGGGGCCGGATCTGGCTGGCCAGCAGGCCCGACACCCTGCTCGTCTGGGACGCCCACAACGACGCCCTGCTGTTGGAGAGCGCGGGACCGTGGCTGGGCGCCCTGCCCGAGGCAGCCATCGAGATGGTGTCCGAGACCCGCCGGACCTCCGCACTCCTGGACTGGGACCCGGTGATCGCCGACCGCCGCCAGCACCTGGCCTTCACCGGGGTCGACCTGGACGCCCAGCGGCTGGTCAAGCTGCTCGACTCCTGCCTGCTCACGGACGAGGAAGCCGGGCGCCCGCTGGTGGAGGACCCCTTCGCCGACGCGCTCTGAACCGCACGCGCCCCCGAACCGACCCGGACGTTCACTGAAAGGAATGACCACCATGCCGCCGAAGGCCCGCCGTCCCGGTGGACGCGGCGCCCCGCGCCGGTTCGCCAACCCGCTGGGCGATGCCGACAGCGTCGACTACAAGGACACCAACCTGCTCCGCAAGTTCATCTCGGAGAAGGGGAAGATCCGCAGCCGCCGGGTCACACGTGTCACCGCGCGCCAGCAGCGCCTGGTCGCGGCCGCCGTCAAGAACGCCCGCGAGATGGCCCTGCTGCCCTACCCGTCCTCGGCCAAGCAGGGCTGACCGCCCAGGACGGACAGCCGCAGGGAACGACCACCGAGAAAGTAGGAGGAACACACAGTGTCCCGTGTCTGCCAGGTGACCGGCAAAGCACCCGGTTTCGGCAACGCCGTCTCCCACTCGAACCGGCGCACCCGCCGCCGGTTCGACCCCAACATCCAGAACAAGCGCTACTGGCTGCCCAGTGAACAGCGCTTCGTGAAGCTCAAGCTGAGCACCAAGGGGATGAAGGTCATCGATGCCCGGGGCATCGAGCGCGTGGTCGCCGACATCCGTGCCCGAGGGGAGAGGGTCTGATGGCCAAGAAGAGCAAGATCGCCCGCAACGAGCAGCGCAAGAAGGTCGTCGCCCGCTACGCCGAGCGGCGCGCCGAACTGAAGCGGCTGGTCAAGAGCCCGCACACCGGAGAGGAGGAGCGGGCGGCCGCCTTCGCCGAACTGCGCCGTCAGCCCCGCGACGCCGACGCACCCGGGTCCGCAACCGCGACGCGGTCGACGGCCGCCCGCGCGCCCACCTGAGGAGGTTCGGCCTGTCGAGGATCCGCTTCCGGGAGATGGCCCACCGGGGCGAGCTGCCGGGGGTCACCAAGTCCAGCTGGTAGCCCTCGGGCGCCGGCGGGACCGACCGTTCCCTCAGCGCGGCCGGGCACGGCCCACCCGGGCTGTCAGCGGGGCGGGGACCCGCGCGACGCGATCCGGTTCCGCAGCGACGTCACCCTCCGGTAGACCCAGTCGATGAGGACCATGGCGGCGAACCCGGACAGCAGGAACTGGCCGAGTGTGGCCAGGAACGCCAGCCAGTTCTTGCCGCCCGTCCCACCTCCGGGGACATGGGCCTCGTCGGTGTCCGCGGGGTCCCACCGGCTCTCCGTGGCGGGCACCATGCGGGCGTCCTCGTACACGGCCCCTTCCTCGCACTCGCCCGGCAGGTAGAGGGTGACCGTCACCGCCTCGCCGCCGTCGTCGGGCGCGAAGTTGGCGCGGCACGTCTCCGCGGTCCCCGTGTACGGACGGGTGCGCCGCTCCTCTTCCCGAACGTGGGTGACCTCGGCCGCGCCTTCGATCCCGGCCCTCCCCTTGTCGGCCTGCCGGTGCTCCCAGTAGTGCTGTTGCGTGAAGGCCACAGCGCCGCCGTAGGCGTAGGTGGCGCTGAACAGGAGTGCCCAGGCCGCGAAGAAGGCGATCCAGTACCCGACCGTCGATTCCCCGTCCTTCTCGGCCACCGGGCTCGCTCCCTCCGCTCCGGGCGCGGTGTCCGCGCGCTCCGCCGGAGACCTTAGCGACCGCACGGACGTGGACCGAACCGGGGCCCTTCCGGTTCAGCCCTTGGGCGGGGCGGTGCTGTCCCGCTCGATCAGCCGGGTGGAGAGTTCCACGCGGGTGGTCTCGGGTTCGTTGCCGCCGATGAGGTCGAACAGCATGCGGGTGGCCATCTGCGCCATGTCGCGCAGCGGCTGGCGGACGGTGGTCAGCGGCGGGGTCGCCCAGCGGGCTTCGGGCAGGTCGTCGAAACCCACCACGGAGACGTCGTCTGGCACGCCCATCCCCCGCTTGTACAGGGCCTCATAGGCACCGCGGGCCATCTGGTCCGACCCCGCGAAGATCGCCGTGGGCGGTTCGGGCAGGCCCAGCAGATCCTCGGTGAGCTCCTTGCCGGTTCCGGACAGGAAGTCGCCGTGGCGGACGTAGCCCTCGGGGATGCTGAGCCCGGCGTCGCGCATGGCGCTGCCGTAGCCGTCCACCCTGGCCCGGCTGCACATGACGTCCGGAGGCCCGGTGAGCATGGCGATCCGCTGGTGGCCCATTCCGATGAGGTGCTCGGTGGCGGTGAGGCCGCCGTCCCAGTTCGCGGCGCCCACCGTGGGGATCCCTCGGGCGGGATCTCCGACGGGGTCGACGATCACCACGGGTATCCCCAAAGCGTCGAGCTGCGCCTGCTGCTGCGAGGAGAGGTCGGAGAGCACCAGGACCACCCCGTCGGAGTTCCTGGCTTGGATGTTGTCCAGCCACTTGCGGCCGGGCCTGCTGCGCTTGCGGTCGTGTACTGCGGAGACGACGATCCCGAAACCCGCGTCGTGCGTGACCTCCTCGACCCCCGTGAGGATCTCCATGGCCCACGGGCTCCCGAGGTCCAGGAAGACCAGGTCGATCAGGCCGACTGTGCGCCGCTCCCGGTGGCGGCGCGGCTGGTAACGGTGGTGTTCCAACAGCCGCTCCACCTGGCGGCGGGTCTCTACGGCAACATCGAGGTGGCCGTTGATCACCTTGGAGACGGTCGATACGGAGATACCCGCCTCGCCCGCGATCTCGGCCAAAGTGGGTCGTCGCTTCGCCATATGCCTCCTCTGCGTCCGGGACCGGGTTCCCCTGGGCCCGCTGCGAAGGATTCTATCCCGAAACTTTTCGAGCTCCCGCACCGCAACCTTCTCGCAACCTATCAGCCCCTTGACGTAGCTACACGGACAATTTAGCGTCAGCCTTCCCGAAAGCTATCGGAAACATTTCGGAAGTTTTCGGCTCCCCCCACAAGACCGACGGAAGAACGGTGTCCACGCCATGAGTCGCACCCACCGGATACGTGTGATCGGCAGTACCTCCCTGGCCCTCTCCCTAATCCTCGCCGGCTGCGGGACCTCCGGTCCCGGAGACTCGGACACCGTGGAGCTGTGGGCTGTGGAGGACGCGACAGCCAACGAGATCCTCGAGGAGCACCTCGACGGCCACAACGAGGGACAGGACGTCGACTCCGAACTCGTCACCTTCGTCAACGACGCCTACAAGCAGCGCCTGCAAGTAGCGCTCGGCTCCCCCAACGCCCCCGACGTGTTCTTCAACTGGGGCGGCGGCAACCTGGCCGAGTACACCGACCAGGGCCAGGTCCACGACATGACCCAGACCTTAGAGGACAACCCCGAGTTCCGGGACGCCTTCCTGCCCAGCGTGCTGGAGGTCGCCCAGCTCGAGGACTCCTACTACGGGGTCCCCATGCTCGGTGTCCAGCCCGTCGTCATGTTCTACAACAAGCCCGTCATGGAGGAGGCCGGGCTGGAGCCTCCGGAGACCTTCGAGGACCTCTACGAGGCGATCGACGTCCTCCAGGAGCAGGACGTCACCCCGATCACCCTCCCCGGTGCCCAGGGCTGGACCCAGCTGATGTGGTTCTCCTACCTCGTGGACCGGATCGGCGGCCCGGACGTGTTCCAGGCCATCGTCGACGGGGAGGAGGGCTCCTGGGAGGATCCGGCCGTCATCCAGGCCATGGAGATGTGCCAGGACCTCGTCGAGCGGGGCGCCTTCGGCCCCAACTTCTCCTCCATCGACTACGACAACGGCAGCGCCTCCGCGCTCCTGGCCACCGGCGAGTCCGCGATGTTCCTGATGGGCAGCTGGGACATCGGGGAGCACCAGGACAGCAACCCCGAGTTCCTCGAGAACGACGAGCTCGGCTACGCGTCCTTCCCCGTCTTGGAGGACGGCGAGGGTGAGCCGAACGCGATCGTCGGCAACCCCAGCAACTACTTCTCCATCAACAGCTCCAGCGCGCACATCGAGGAAGCGACCGACTTCCTGGTGGAGACCATGGCCTCCGACGAGTACGTGGAGGACCTGATCGGGGCCGGCCAGGTGCCGCCCGTCGAGGGCATCGAGGACCAGCTCGGGGACAGCGAGCACGGCGAGTTCGCCACCTTCACCCACGAGTTGGTCTCCGACGCGCCGACCTTCACGCAGTCCTGGGACCAGGCACTGCCCCCGGCGTCCGCCGAGTCGATGCTGACCAACCTCCAGCTCCTCTTCCTCGACGACATCACTCCGGAAGAGTTCGCACAGGACATGGAGCAGCTTAGGTGAAGTCGTCCGCAACGGAGCGGCCCGGGTTCCTCTGGGCCGCTCCGGCCCTACTCTTCTTCGGATTGTTCGGCCTGGGCCCCGTCGTCGTCGTGGTCTACCTGAGCTTCACCTCGTGGAGCGGTCTCGGCACCCCCGAGTGGGTGGGTCTGGCCAACTGGACCGCGCTGCCGGGTGACAGCGAGGTCCGCGGCGGCCTGATGATCACCCTGACCCTGACGGTCCTCTGCTGGGTCACCCAGACCCCGCTCGCGCTGGCCTTCGGTGTGTGGGCCGCGGGCCACCAGCGGTCACGGGCGGTGGTGAGCGCGATCTTCTTCCTGCCCCTGCTGCTGTCGACGGCGGCGATCGCCCTGGTGTGGCAGGCCCTGTTCGAACCGCACTTCGGCATACCCGCACAGCTCAACGAGTGGTTCGGCATCGCCGAGAGCAACGTCCTCGGACACCCGACGATGGCCCTGTACGCGATCGTGTTCGTCCTGCTGTGGCAGTTCCTGCCGTTCCACATGCTGCTGTACCAGGCGGCGGCCCGGCAGGTACCGCGCTCGCTCTACGAGGCCGCCGAGCTGGACGGGGCTTCGGGGATCCAGCGGTTCCTGCGCATCACCGTCCCGCAGCTGCGGCACACCATCATCGCGTCGTCGGTGCTGATGCTCGTGGGGTCCATGACCTACTTCGAGACGGTCATGCTGCTGACCGGGGGCGGCCCCGGCCACGCCACCCGGATCCTGCCGCTGCACATGTACAACCAGGGGTTCATCGCCTTCGAGATGGGCTACGCGAGCGCGATCGCGGTGCTGTTGGTGGTCCTGGGAACGGGACTGTCGCTGTTGGTGGTGCGGGCCACCGGCTACTCCCGCATGACCAGCCAGAGGGAGGGGATCTGACATGGCCGCCGGAACAAGGCAGCGAACCGGCCCACGCGCCGACGCACGGAGGCCCTCGGCCAGGAAACCGGAGAAGGGGCCGCTCGCACGCCTGGCGGCCCGCCTGCGGCCCCGGCCCGGTAAGCGCCCCGCGTACGCGTCCGGGATCGGTGCGGCCCTGTGGCTCGTGGCCGTGGTGGTGCCGCTGTACTACCTGGTGGCCACCAGCCTGCGCGCGCCGGGCGACTACATGTCGCAGGGACCGCTGTCCATCCCCGAGTCCCTCACCCTGGACAACTACCGCAACGTCTTCGAGGTCGGCTTCCTCGGATTCCTGGCCAACAGCCTGATCGTGGCGCTCGGCTCGATCACCCTCGTGCTGTTAGTGGCGGTACCCGCGGCCTTCGCCATCGTGCGCAGCCGCAGCCGGGCGGTACGGATCAGCTTCACTCTGTTCCTCCTGGGATTGGCGGTGCCAGCGCAGGCGGTGATCATCCCGATCTATCTGATCATCACGCGGATGAACCTGTACGACAGCCTTCCCGCGATCATCCTGCCGACCGCGGCGTTCACGCTGCCGATCTCCATCGTCGTGCTCACCAGTTCGCTGAGGGACGTTCCCGGGGAGCTGTACGAGGCGATGGCCCTCGACGGCGCCGCCACCTGGCAGGTGTTCCTCCGGTTGGTCCTGCCCCTGTCGCGGCCCGGTGTGATGACGGTGGCGATCTTCGTCGGCCTCAACGCCTGGAACAACTTCATCTTCCCGCTGGTGCTGACCCAGAGCGAGTCGACCAGGGTCCTACCGCTGGGGCTGTGGGCGTTCCAGACCCAGTACGGGACCGACGTTCCCGGGCTGATGGCCGCCGTCGTACTGTCCGCCATTCCGATCCTGGCCCTCTACCTGTTCGGCCGCAGGCAGCTGCTGAGCGGGCTGGCCGCCGGTTTCGGCAAATAGCCAGCGGCGCGGGCACAGGTTCCCCACCCGCCCGCCCGCGCCGCGCCGGGGTCCGGTCCCTCCCAACTCCCCTGACCGGGCCCCGGTTCCCCCTTGCCCTCACCTGTCCCCCACCTTCCCCCGCCTGTGCACTGGCTGCCCCGACCCGCCCGATGAAAGGCCGTGATGACCACCTCCCCCGCCACCGATGTCCGAGCCGGAACCATCACCAACCCGGTCTTGCCCGGCTTCCACCCCGACCCCTCGATCCTTCGGGTCGGCGAGGACTACTACATGGCGACCTCCACCTTCGAGTGGAGCCCGGGGGTGCTGCTGCACCACTCCCGGGACCTGGTCCACTGGCGCCCCCTGGGCGGAGTCCTGGACGAGGACCGCCTCCTCGACCTCACCGGGCACCGGGACGGTGCCGGGGTGTGGGCGCCCTGCCTGTCGTACAAGGACGGGGTGTTCCACCTGATCTTCACCGACGTGGAGAACTACGCGGAAGGGTTCTGGGACACGCCGAACTACGTGACCACCGCACCGTCCGTCCACGGCCCGTGGAGCGACCCGGTACCGGTCCACGCCATGGGGTTCGACCCGTCCCTGTTCCACGACGAGGACGGCCGGACCTGGGTGATGAGTAACAGGAGTGACTGGCGGCCAGGCCACCACGCGTTCGCGGGGATCGTGCTCCAAGAGCTGGACACGGAGTGGATGCGCCTCCTCGGCGAGCCGCGCGTGATCTTCGAGGGCACGTCCGCTCGGGTGACCGAGGCACCGCACCTGTACCGCGAGAACGGCTGGTACTACCTGGTGACCGCCGAAGGCGGGACGCAGTGGGACCACCAGGTGACGGTGGCCCGGTCCCGGCACATCGAAGGGCCCTACGAGGTGGACCCGGCCGGCCCCACGCTGTCCTCGCGGGAGTACCCGTCGCTGCCCCTGCAGAAGGCGGGGCACGGGAGCCTGGTCAGCACCCAGGGCGGCGAGTGGTTCCTGGCGCACCTGACCGCGCGCCCGCTCACCGAGCGCGGCAGGTGCGTGCTCGGGCGGGAGACCGCGCTCCAACGGGTGGACTGGGTGGACGGCTGGCCCAGAGTGGTGGGCGGTGTCCCGCACATGGAGGTCCCCGGCCCCGCGCTGGAACCCCACCCCTGGCCCGAAGTCCCGGCCAAGGACGACTTCGACTCCCCGATCCTGCGCCCGGAGTGGAGCACGCTGCGGCGCCACCTGGACGAGGAGTGGATCTCGTTGACGGAGCGGCCCGGGCATCTGCGTATCGAAGGCGGGCAGTCACCGTCCGGGACCCGTCGGCCGAGCCTGGTGGCCCGCCGGGTGCAGCACGACCGGTGCGTGATGGAGACCGTCATGGAGTTCTCCACCGACACCTTCCAGCGCATGGCCGGGCTCACCGCGTACTACAACATGCGGCAGTGGCACTACTTGCGCGTGGGATTCGACGAGCGGGACGGGATGTTCGCCGGGGTACTCAGCTCCGACCGCGGCCGGGTCCGCGAAGTGGGCCCCCGGGTGGACGTGCGCGGCTGGGAGCGGTTTCACCTGCGCGCCGAGATCGACCGGGCGGAGCTGCGGTTCGCCCTCTCCGAGGACGGCCGCGAGTGGATCGACATGGGTGTCGACGCTGGCGGGGCGCTGGACGCCAGCATCCTGTCCGACGACTACGCCGAAGAGCGCTCCCCCGACGGCGGGACGACGACTCTCTGGGGTTTCACCGGGGCTTTCCTGGGCCTGTGGGTACACGACCTGACCGGCACGGGCGGCCACGCCGACTTCGACCACGCCACCTACCGCGGGCTCGGTGGTTGAGGGCGGGAACCGGGGTGGGGAGCCCTCCGGCCGCGGGGGCTCCACCGGATCTTCGTCGTGCGGCCCGTTTGGGGCCGGCCTCCCTGTCCGATTCGGGCGGGTCGGAGTAGGGTTCTGGCCAGCCCGGCCGACAACCAAGCGCTTTCCGGAGATCCTCCATGCACTCCCCGGTCCTCGCCCAGCTCCTCGGCGGCCTCGCCAGCGGTGACGTCGAGATCCTCGACCTCACCACGCGACTGAGCCCCGATACGCCCACACTGCAGTTGCCCGAGCCCTTCGCGAACCTCATCGACTTCAGCCTCGAACAGGTCAGCGCCTACGACGAGCCCGGGCCGTTCTGGCGGCACCACAACATCCACACCGGTGAGCACGTCGGCACCCACTTGGACGCACCCGTCCACTGGAAGACCGGGCGCAACGGCCTGGACGTGTCCCAGATCCCGATGAGCCGACTCATCGGGCCAGCCGCCGTCATGGACCTCAGCGCCGAGGCGGCCAAGGACCCCGACTTCCTGTTGGAGGTCGACCACATCCGCGCCTGGGAGGCCGAGAACGGACCGTTGGAAAACGGATCCTGGCTGCTGTTGCGCACCGGTTGGGACCAGTACGGCCACGACCGGGAGCTCTTCCTCAACACGGACGAGGCCGGTTCACACACCCCCGGGGTCTCCGCTGAGTGCGCCCGCTGGCTCGCCGAGCACAGCCCGATCTCCGGTTTCGGGGTGGAGACCGTCGGTATCGACGCGGGTAACGCAATCAACCTGGACCCGCCGTTCCCCGTGCACCACCACCTGCTCGGCAACGACCGCTACGGCGTTACCTCACTGCGCAACCTCGCCCACCTGCCGCCGACCGGCGCGGTCGTCGTGGTCAGCCCCCTGCCCATCGTCCACGGCACCGGCAGTCCCGCCCAGGTCATCGCGTTCGTGGACCGGCGTGGATAGCGGCGCGACCGTCGCCGACCTGGTCGGACGGGTCCTGGCCCAGCTGGGGGCCGGTCACGCGTTCGGGGTGGTGGGCAGCGGGAACTTCCACGTCACGAACGCACTCCGTCGGCACGGTGTGCCCTTCACGAGCGCCAGGCACGAGGGCGGTGCCGCCGTCATGGCCGACGCCTACGCGCGCATGTCGGACCGGGTCGGCGTGGTCAGCGTCCACCAGGGCTGCGGGCTGACCAACGCGATCACCGGGATCGGTGAGGCCGCGAAGAGCCGTACCCCGCTGTTGGTCCTGGCCGCCGACACCGCACCGGCCGCGGTGCGCTCCAACTTCGCCGTCGACCAGGACTCCTTGGTCCGGTCCGTGGGCGCGGTGCCGGAACGGGTGCACTCGGCGGCCTCGGCGGTCGCCGATACCGTGCGGGCCTTCCGCACCGCCAGCAACGAACAGCGCACGGTGGTCGTCAACCTGCCCTTGGACGTGCAGGCCCAGGCCGCACCCGAGGACGCATCTGAGACGGTCGCCCCGGTCGTGCGGACCGCTCCCGTGCGGCCCGCCGGGGAGGCGGTGGCGTCTTTGGTGGAGCTCGTCCGCGCGGCCGACCGGCCGGTGTTCGTGGCTGGCCGGGGTGCGCGGGGTGCGGGCCCGCAGATCGCCGCTCTGGCCGAGCACGCGGGAGCGCTGGTGGCGACGTCGGCGGTCGCGGCGGGACTGTTCGAGGGGGAAGGGTTCTCGCTGGGGATCTCCGGTGGCTTCTCCTGCCCGCTGACCGCCGAGCTCATCACCGGCGCCGACCTGGTGGTCGGTTGGGGGTGCGCGCTCAACATGTGGACCATGCGCCACGGCAAGCTCATCTCCGCGGGAACCCGGGTGGCGCAGGTCGACCTGGAGGACTCCGCGTTGGGCGCCCACCGGCCGATCGACCTCGGGGTGCTCGGGGACACGGCCGCGACCGCCCGTGACGCCCTGGCCGCCCTACGGGAGATCCAACCCGAGCCCGCGACCAAGCTGCGCATGCCCGAGATCGCCGACCGTCTGGCGGACGAGGGCCGTTGGCAGGACGTCCCGATCGACGACAACTCCACCGCCGGGCGGATCAACCCGCGGCTGCTCACGGTGGAGCTGGACCGGATCCTGCCCGGCGAACGGATCGTTTCCGTGGACTCGGGCAACTTCATGGGCTACCCGTCCACGCACCTGTCGGTCCCGGACGAGTTCGGGTTCTGCTTCACGCAGGCCTTCCAGTCCATCGGTCTGGGGCTGGGCACCGCGATCGGGGCGGCCACCGCGCGCCCGGACCGGTTGCCCGTGCTGGGTACCGGGGACGGCGGGTTCCTGATGTCGGTGTCCGAGTTGGAGACCGCCGTGCGGCTCGGGATCCCGCTGGTGGTGGTCGTGTACAACGATGCCGCCTACGGTGCCGAGGTGCACCACTTCGCCCCTGGGGACCCGGAACCGGAGCGCAACCCGGACTTGGGCACGGTGGTCTTCCCCGACACCGATTTCGCCGCGATCGCCCGAGGGTACGGGGCTGCGGGGATCACGGTGCGGGGTGTCGAGGACTTGGACGGGGTGACCGACTGGCTGGCCGGGGAGCGGTCGGGGCCACTGGTGGTGGACGCCAAGATCGTCTCGGACGGGGGTTCCTGGTGGCTGGCGGAGGCCTTCGCAACCCATTGACGGGTTCGGTTCAGATTCCGAGTGTCGGGTACTGCGGGTCGGGTCCCGAGGGTCAGGTCCCGAGGGCGAGGTTGACGCCCAGGGTGAGCATCACCGCCGCGATGATCCCGTCGAGTACCCTCCAGGCGCCCGGCCGGGCGAAGAGGGGGCGGAGCAGGCGGGCCCCGTACCCGAGGGAGAAGAACCACAGGAAGCTCCCGGTCACGGCGCCGCCCGCCCACCAACAGCGGGCGTCACCGACCTGCTGGTTGGCGACCGACCCCAGGAAGAGGACGGTGTCCAGATAGACGTGCGGGTTGAGCCAGGTCAGGGCGAGGGCTGTGGCGATCGCGGCCTTGGTGCCGGTGCGGGCCGGGGTTGTTGGCACCGCCAGGGTGCGTGTGTCCGTTCGGGTGGCGGGAGCGCTCTCCGGAGCTGGGTTCGGGGTGTCTTCCGCTGACGCCTTCGCTGGCACCAGGGTGTCGGCCTTACCCGGCCGGAGTGCCCGGTAGGCGGCGAACAGGCCGTACACGACGAGGAAGCCCGCACCGAGGAGCCGGATGGCCACCATGGCAGTGGGGAGGGCCTCGATCAGGCTGCCGATGCCCACGACCCCTGCGGTAATGAGCAGGGCGTCGGAGACCGCGCAGATCAGTACCACCGACAGGACCGTGGTCGGCCCGCCGTCGATCCCGAGCCGGAGCAGGTAGGCGTTCTGGGCGCCGATGGCCACGATGAGCGCCAGGCCGGTACCCAGGCCCATGAGTGCGGGGAGAAGGGATTCGTTCACGTGGGGCAGCCTCTCCCACCGGGGTCATGCAGTAAAGCTAAACTTTCTCAGAACCCCTAAGGAATGCTTAGGATCGCACGTCAGGAGGTTGGGGATGCCCTTCCAGTTCGATCATCTGCGCACCCTGACCGCGCTCGTCGACGAAGGCACGTTCGAGGCGGCAGCACGGCGACTGCACGTGACATCGTCGGCGGTGTCGCAGCGGGTGCGGACGATGGAGCAGACCGCTGGGAAAGTGCTGGTCCAGCGCACCAACCCGGTCGTTCCGACGGAGGCCGGTGACGCGGTGCTGCGCTACGCACGCCAGGTCCTGGTGCTGGATCAGGACGTGCTCGCCGAGCTCAGGACCGCCGGCCACGAGAACGGCCGTGCGTTGGTGCCCCTGGCAGTGAACGCCGACAGCCTGTCCACCTGGTTTCTGGAAGCGATCGCTGAGCTACCGCCGGAGCTGGGTGCTGTCTTCGAGATCCATCGGGAAGATGAGGAGCACACCACGAGCCTCCTGCGCTCGGGGGCGGTGATGGCCGCGGTGACGTCGACACCGGAGGCCGTGCAGGGGTGTGCCGTGGAAGGACTGGGGGTCATGCGCTACCAAGCGGTGTGCAGCCCCGCGTTCGCCGAACGGCATGGCACGGGTGCGGTGGGGCGGCCCGTCGACCCGGAACGCCTCATCGATCCGGAACGCCTCGTCGAAGCCCCGGTGGTGAACTTCGACCGCAAGGATGATCTGCAGGACCGCTTCCTGCGGGACCTGGCCGGAAGCGACTCCCGGGGCCCGCGCCACTACATCCCCGCGTCCGAGGACTTCGCCCGAACTGTGTTGCTGGGTTTCGGGTGGGGAGCCGTTCCGGAGCACCAGTGCGCCGAGGACCTGGAGACGGGAAAATTGGTGTCCCTGGCGCCAGAGCACCCGGTGGAGGTGCGGTTGTACTGGCAACGTTGGAAACTCAAGTCACCTCTGTTGGATGAGGTCACCCGGTGTGTGAAGGCCGGGTCCGCACACCACCTGCACCCTCTCTGACAAAGCTCTTTGGCTGGGGCCTCCCAGGTGGGTTGGGGGTTGCCGGGTGGTTCAGGGGTTCCCGGGTGGTTCAGGGGTTCCCGGGTGAGGTGTGAGGATTCCTGCGCTGGTGGTTTGGGGGTTGCCTGCTCTGGTGGGGGTTGCCTTCCGGGCTGGGGTTCCCTCCTTTCCCGCCGCCCGATTGTGGCCGTCTCCGCTGCGCGCCTCAAGGTCGTCGCCATCGAGCGCTTCGCGCGTCAACGGCGCTCCACCTTGACCCGCTCCGCTACGACGGCGGG
>NZ_BAAGZJ010000047.1:0-56493 GCF_054778635.1 Nocardiopsis nanhaiensis | reverse complement strand
CGTGTTCGGTGGATGCTGCCCGTCGCGAGCGGCGCATCCAGTGGTGCTGGCACAAGGCCGAAGAAGGAGTTCCCCTACTGTGCACTGCCTCGCAAGCTCGGCAGCATCGCACAGCGGGGGCCCGCCCAGGTTTGGCTGTCGACTGAGAGATGCGCAGTGACAGTGCCGCTGGGGCGACGCACAGCAGGGTAAGTGTCCGCCGAACATGCCCTAGGTCGGGGCGCACGGATGACTCCGTGCGCCCCGTCTCAAGTCCTGTCCCCTAGCCGGCCAGCGAACGGATCGACCGCAGGGCCACCGACAGGGTGGCGAGGTCGAAGCGCTCGTTCTCCTGGATCTCCGAGAGCGTGATCCCGGCGCGCTGCACGGCGACCTCGTTCTGCTCGGCCCACTGGGCGATGAGCTCGGTGTTGGACTCGGACGAGCCCGACTCCAGGACCCGGCTGGTCAGGTCCGCGTGCACCGCGTACAGGTCGTCACGCAGTGCGGAACGGGCCATCGTGACCCAGCGGTCGTCCCGCGGCAGATCGATGATCCGCTCGCGCCACCAGCTGATGTTGAACCGGTCCGCCAGATCGAAGTACAGGCTGGCCACGCGGCCGACGGGGTGGCCCGTGCGGTGGGCGATCTCCACCAGGTCGAACGTGGAGTAGGCGGGCACCATGGCGGCGACCCGCTCGGCCAGGTCGACGGGTACACCGAGCGAGGTATACCGGTCGCGGCGCTCCTCGAACGCCTCCCGGTCCCGGCCGCGCAGCAGGTCCACCAGCTGGGGCAGGACCTCGCCCACGTCCTCGGCGAAGAACCCGATCTCACTGCTCAGGTCGAACGGGAAGCTCCGGTTGCGCAGCAGCCACCGGGCGGAGCGCTCGGCGAGCTTGCGGGTCTCCAACAGCAGCAACAGCTGGCTGTCTACGGAGATCTTGTGGTCCAGCTCCTCGACCACACCCCAGAACTGGCGCAGCTGGAGGACGTCCTGGACCACCAGGAAGGCACGGGCGATGTCAGCTGCGCTGGACCCCAGCTCCTCGTTGAGACGGAACGCGTAGGTGATACCCGACCGGTTGACCAGCTGGTTGGTCACCTGGTTGACGATGATCTCCCGGCGCAGCGGGTGGGACGACACCCCCGTGTGGAAGCGGTCCGAGCGCAGCGGTGTCGGGAAGTAGTCCGTCAGGGTCGACGCCAGGTACGGGTCGTCCGCCAGGTCGGAGAGGCCGATCTGCTCCTTGAGGCTGATCTTCGTGTAGGAGACCAGCGTCGCGAACTCGGGGCTGGTCAGGCCCTTGCCCGCGGCACGGCGCTCAGCGATCGTCTTGTCGGAGGGCAGGTCCTCCTGCTTGCGCTTGAGGACCTTGGTGCGCTCCAGGTGGCGCATGTAGCGGCCGTGGACGTGCAGCATGCCGTGGCTCTGCTTGCGCGCCGCGGCCAGCACCGTGTTCTGCGCGTAGTTGTTGTCCAAGACCAGTGAGGCGACCTCGTCGGTCATGTCGATGAACAACTGGTCGCGGTCGCCCTTGGCCAGTTCGCCCTCCCGCACCTCGCGGTCGAGCATGATCTTGATGTTGACCTCGTGGTCGGAGGTGTCCACACCGGCGGAGTTGTCGATGAAGTCACTGTTGACGCGGCCGCCGTTACGGGCGAACTCGATCCGCGCCGGCTGGGTCAGGCCCAGGTTGCCGCCTTCGCCGACCACCTTCACCCGCAGGTCGGCGGCGTCGACGCGCACCTGGTCGCTTGCCTTGTCGCCGACGTCGGCGTGGGTCTCGCCGCTGGCCTTGACGTAGGTGCCGATACCGCCGTTCCAGAGCAGGTCCACCGGAGAGGTGAGGACGTGCCGGATGAGCTCGTCCGGGGTGAGCGCCGTGACTTCGGAGTCGATACCGAGGACCTCGCGGACCTGCGGGGTGACCGGGACGGACTTGGCGGTGCGCGGGTGCACCCCGCCGCCCTCGGAGATCAGCGCCGGGTCGTAGTCCTCCCACGTGCTGCGCGGGAGGCGGAACATGCGATGGCGCTCCTCCCAGGAGGTGTACGGGTCGGGGTCCGGGTCGAGGAAGACGTGGCGGTGGTCGAAGGCGGCCACCAGCTTGATCTGCTTGGACAGCAGCATCCCGTTGCCGAACACGTCCCCGGACATGTCGCCGACGCCGACGACGGTGAAGGGCTCTTCCTGGACGTTGACGCCCATCTCGCGGAAGCTGTACTTCACCGATTCCCAGGCGCCCCTGGCGGTGATGCCCATGCCCTTGTGGTCGTAGCCGACCGAGCCGCCGCTGGCGAAGGCGTCGCCCAGCCAGAAGCCGCGCTCGGCGGAGATCTCGTTGGCGATGTCGGAGAAGGTCGCGGTTCCCTTGTCCGCGGCGACCACCAGGTAGGAGTCGTCGCTGTCGTGCAGGACCGTGCGCTCGGGGTGCACGACCTCGCCGTCGACCAGGTTGTCGGTGACGTCCAGCAGGCCGCTGATGAACTGCTTGTAGCAGGAGACGACCTCGGTCATCACCTCCTCGCGGCCTCCGCCCGCGGGCAGGCGCTTGCAGACGAACCCGCCCTTGGCGCCGCTGGGCACGATGACGGAGTTCTTCACCATCTGGGCCTTGACCAGGCCGAGGATCTCGGTGCGGAAGTCCTCGAACCGGTCCGACCAGCGCAGACCGCCGCGCGCCACGGAACCGTAGCGCAGGTGGACGCCCTCCACCCTCGGCGAGTAGACGTACATCTCGAACCGGGGCCGCGGGTGCGGCAGGTCCGGGATCGCCTGCGGGTTGAGCTTGAGCACCAGGTAGGGGCGCCCCTCCGGGCCGCCCTGGTAGTGGTTGGTGCGCAGGGTTGCCTGGATGACCGACAGGAACGAGCGCAGGATGCGGTCGTGGTCCAGGCTGGCCACGCCCTCCAGCGCGCTCTCGATCTTGCCCTCGAGCGTCCTACCTCGCTCCTCTCGGCCTTCGTCCGATTGGTCCGGGTCGAAGCGGGCCTCGAAGAGCTCCACGAGCAGGCTGGCGATCCCGACGTTGGCGACGAGGACGTCGGCCAGGTAGTCGGGCGTGAAGGTGGATCCGGTCTGGCGCAGGTACTTGGCGTAGGCCCGCAGCACGGTGAGCTGGCGCCAGTCGAGACCGGCGCGCACCACCAGGGCGTTGAACCTGTCGGACTCGCCGAGGTCCCGCCAGGAGGCGTCGAACGCATCCTCGAAGAGCGACTTGAGGCGGTCCGACGACAGGTCGGGGGCCTCGACGGGGCCGAGGCCGAAGTCGTAGATCCAGATCGTGCCGACACCCTCGACGTTCAGCTCGTATGGCCGCTCGTCGACCACCTCGATGCCGAGGTGCTCCAGGACCGGCAGCACGCGGGACAGCGAGATGGGCTGTCCGATCCGGGAGAGGCGGAACCGCCAGGTCGTGTCGTCGGCCCCCTCGGGCTGGTACAGCGACGCCGTGAACTCCCCCGTGCGCGCGGCCGGGACGGTACGGGCGAGCAGCTCCTCGATGCCGGCGATGTCCTTGGCGGCCGCGGTCGGGGTGTTGTCGACCTTGTAGGCCTCGGTGAGCCCGGAGCTGTAGCGCTCCTTGAGCGTGGTGGCCCGGGTCGGGCCGAACTCGTCGACGAGCGCGTCGTCGAAGTCGACGTCCCAGGAGCGGGCGGCCTCGCGGACCTTCTCCTCCAGGGCGACCTGGTCGATGTCCGCGAGGGTGTGCCCGGGCCTGGCACGGGCCACCAGGTAGAGGCGGGCCAGCGGGGCCGCGCCGATCAGCACGTTGTGGTCCATGGTCGCGCCCTGGAAGGCGTCGGCGAGGACCCGTTGGATGTCGAGGCGCACCCGGGTGCTGTACTCGTCACGCGGCATGTACACGAAGCAGGACATGTACCGGCCGCCGTAGGGGTCGCGGCGCATGAAGAGCTTGGTACCGCGGCGGTCGCGTAGGCGCAGGACACCGCGGACGATGCTGTACAGCTCGCCCACGGGGATCTGGAGGAGCTCCTCGCGCGGGAAGGTCTCCAGGAGTTCGATCAGGTCCTTGCCGTCGTAGCTGTCGGCCTCGAAGCCAGCTTGGGCGAGGACCTCGGCCTGCTTGCGGCGGAGGATGGGGACCTGGCTGATGCTACTGGTGTTGGCCTGAGAGGTGAACAGGCCGAGGAAACGGCGCTCACCCACGATGTTGCCCTGGGAGTCGAACTTCTTGACGCCGATGTAGTCCAGGTACTTGGGCCGGTACACGGAAGCGCGGGAGTTGGCCTTGGTGAGCACCAGGACGTAGGGCTCGCGGGCCTTGGCGCGGATCTCGGGGGGCAGGGCCGCGAAACTGGTGGAGGCGGGCGAGTCCATGCGCAGGAGACCCAGACCCGTTCCGGGCTCGGGGCGCAGCGAGTCGTCGCCGTTCTCGTCGGTGACGAGGGCGTACTCCCGGTAGCCCATGAAGGTGAAGTGGCGCCCGGCGAGCCAGCGGAGGAAGTCGACGCTCTCGCCGACCTCGCGGGGGTCGACGCCGCCCGCGACCAGGCGGTCGGGGTAGGCGGAGAGTTCGTCGGCGATCCGGATGACCCGGTCGCTCATCTTGGCGGAGTCCTCGTCGACGTAGCGGACGTCGTTGAGGACGGTCTCCAGCTTGGTGGTGATCTCCTTGACGCGCTCGGGATCGCTCTGGCGGTCGATCTCGATGTGCATCCACGACTCGTCGGTGGGCAGGAGGCCGTCGCCACCGATCTCCGGGTCGACCTCGATGAGGTTGCCGGCCAGGTCTCGGCCGACCGTCATCTGGGGGTGGATGATGAGCCGGACCCCGGCTTGTAGCTCGCTCAGGGTCATGGTGACCGAGGAGACGAGGAAGGGGGCGTTGTCAGTGACGATCTCGACGATGCTGGTCTGCTGTTCCCAGCCGTCGCGGTCGAGGTCTGGGGTGTAGAGCCGGACCTTGGCCCGTCCTTGGTCCCGCTGGGCGCCGAAGGAGCGGTGGGCCGCGGCCGTGCCGCAGATCTGTTCAGGGCTGCGGCCGCTGATCTCTTCGGGGTCCGTGTGGCGGTAGTAGAAGGGGAGGAAGCGTCGGACCGTGTCGGCGGCCTCGGGGCTCATTCGAGTCCCGGGGTTCCACCGGGAGGCCGCGTCACTGAGCAGCTTCTGGAGGATGACGTCGGATTGCCCGGACATAGGGATCTCTCACTCCTTTGTGAGCAACGTCGCACGAGCGTTTGGAGAACACCCGGTCATGTGACGTGTCGTGTGGCTCATCGGTTGAGTCGCGTGGCTCGTCGGTTGACCTGTGAACTTCTGTGCTGAGTTGTGACTTCCCGTGAGGGCCTTGGGCCGCAAGGCACCCACGTGGGTGGCGGTTGGGTTGGCACCTGTGCGCACAGGTCGGGTGACACGAGGCGGTGGAACACCGTTGTTCCGGCCTCTTCGCCCCCGCCGGAGCGGGGACGGATCCAGGCTACTGGTTTTCGCGCACGAGAACAGGACCAACACCGTTACACGGTGGTTACGCACTGTTAGAAGTGGATTGCCGGAGTCGGCGTAACGGATCCGGGGGCGGCCAATGAAACGTTCAGCGGAGATGCGCACGAAGCCAGGGCTCCCTCGCGAAGGGTTCTCACTGTCGTTGTCGGGCTGGGGTCATCGGGCTGTTGCCTGCTGGACGGCGGTCATCACGGCTCGGGGGTCACTGAGGTCGGGCAGCACGATCTGTGCACCCGCGTCGCGCAGCTGCCCCTCGGTCGTCGACCCGTTGAGCACGGCGACGGGGGTCGCCCCACCGATCATGGCGGCCCGGATGTCCGGGGCGGATCCGGTGATGAACACCGTCTCCTCCTCGGTGTAGGCCCGGCCGCCGTCGCCGGTGGCGTGCAGTCGGATGGACTGGATCAGGCTGGACTTGGGGTAGTTGACCGAACCGAACCCGCCCACGGACAGGTTGAGGTTCGTGTCCAGGCCGAAGGCCACCAGTTTCGCGGTGGCGTTGGCGCGGGTGCTCCCACTGACCACGGTCTGCATGATGTCCGGCAGGGAGGCCACAGCGGCCAGCGAGGCGGCCGCGCCGGGCATCACCCGGCCCTTGGCCAGCAACTGGTCGTTCCGGGCGCTGAAGGCTGTCTCCAGGGCCGCGAGGAAATCCGCCAGGGTCTCGGCGTCCGGCTCCAGGTCCACGTAGTTGCGGGCACAGAACTCGAAGAACATCTCCGAGTCGGTCCTGCCCGCAGAAGAGGTCAAGTAGACCAGCGGCTCGCCGGTGACCTTCTCGAAAGCCTCGGCGTAGGCGGCCCTCATCACCTGTCCCACATCGAGGAGTGTCAGGTCGACGTTCCATAGCACCAGGCGGCTGATGGCTGACTCCTCGGCAATCGGGGTTCGGGACGCCTCCATTGTGCCGGATGGGCGATTCAAGGAGGAAACGGCGTCCGCTCTCGGCCACAATCGAAGGCCCAAGGCCTGCTCGGGGCACTGGCGAGGACCGCCCGTGGGGTCCCTGTTGTGGATGGGCCCCTTGCTTCAACCGGCCCCGGGTCAGTGGAGCGGCAGGATGCTGTCCGCGCTCGGACACCGGCCCCGGGAGCAGGTGGTCTCGCGCTCATCCCCGGCCAACCGGCCGGGACCTTGCCGCGCCCACCCACCGGCCATTCACCCGGCCCCGTATTTTCCCTGCGCGAAAAGAAAGGCCTGCCGATTCAACCGAAAAACTGTGAAACCCGCCCACCTGGCACCTTTCTCCAGGATTCGCTGGACGCGTGCTCCAATGCCGACGCAGCAGGGTGCCGAGGGATTCCCCCCGGCACCCTGAACTGGTGATAACAAGATCAACCGAAACCGTATGAGCTGAATCCGGGTCAGCTAAAACCGGTCTGGCTACGGTTGGACGTCGATGACCCCCGTGCCGGCGTCCGCTTCGACGGCGTCCTTGGCGTCCTCGGGGCTCTGCGCGGTGTAGTCGTAGGGGACCGTGAAGTCGGTGGTGGACTCCAGGTGCTCGTGGGGGGTGTCCTCGAAGGTGTTGTCGACCAGGTTCCAGTAGCCGGTCTCCGAGCTGCCGTACCACCAGCCGACCGCGCCTTCGATCTGGTCCGCGTGGCTGTCCTCATCGCCGGAGCCCACGTTGTCGAAGTGGTTGCCCTCGACCAGGATCTCGGCTCCCATGCGGGCGTTGATCGCGGAGCCGTCGACGTCCTCGAAGACGTTGTTGAGCATGTGCACGTCAGCGAAGCGGACCAGGGGCACGCGGGTGTTCAGGTTGCTGAACAGGTTGTGGTGGTAGGTGATGAGGTCCGGGGCGGCGTCGGCGTCGTCGTTGTGGCCGACCAGCGAGGTCTTCCAGTGGTCCTCGAAGCGGTTCCAGGAGACGGTGATGTACTCGGAACCGTGCTTGATGTCGACCAGGCCGTCGTAGTAGTCCTTGTCGACACCTTCCTTCTCACTGCTGAACTCGTTGTGGTCGATCCACACGTTGGAGCTCTGCTCGGTCACCTCGAGGGCGTCGCCCTCGCCCTGGGAGACCTCGCGGATCGCCAGGTTGCGGAAGACGACGTTCTCGGCGCGGGTGACCTTGAATCCGATCTCGTCGAACTCGCCGCCGTCGCCGACCCCGAGGATGGACACGTTCGTGAGGTCCTTGACGTCGATCTTGTCTTCGCTGACCTGATCCGCGGTCACGGTGACGTCGACGTAGACGACCAGGCCGTCGTCGTCCTCGTCGCTGTGGTCGTTGAGGACCGCGTAGAGGGCCTCGCCCGGGGTGCTCTCCTCGCTCCAGGACTCGTACTCGCTGAGCAGGTACTCGTCGACCGTGTCACCGCCGAAGCCGCCAGTGGTACCGCCGTTCATCGAGGCGTAGCCGACGGGCTCGTCACTGAGGGGATCGGCGGCGGTGGCCGCGTCGAGCGCGTCGCTGCTTCCGCTGAGCTCACCGGACGTACTGCCTTCGGGGACCAGGAACCAGGCACCCGCGAACAGGCTGAGGCCCGCTGCGGCCGCGCCGACGACGAGCGGGGTTTTCTTCTTGGGAGTAGGCATGAATTTCCTTTCGGCCGGTGGTAGCGGGAAAGTGGGGGTAACGGAAAGAAACACCACCGGCGGGAGCGCGCAAAATCAGTCAGATCCGGCTTGCGCGCTGATGAAGCATCTTTACCACCATCCCAATGATTGTCAAATATCGCTGATCAGGGGGATACGGAAAACCACACCCACCCGAACCAGCCATTATGGAAAATTTTCCAGTTCAACTCAGCCCTGAAAACGTCGGTCGAGGTCAGGACGGGAAAGAGCGGGAAATCATTTCTCCTGGTCGCGGGATTCCGCCACGAGATAGCGGAGTTCCTGGACGGCGAACCACATGAGTTCGTGGTCTTCGGCGTCCCCGGAGTCAGGGTCGGCGGCGGCCTTGGCGATGTCGGCGGCCGCGTCCGTGTCGTCCACGTGGGCGGACTTGAGCTTCTTGAAGGGGACCGGCATGGTCACGCTGACCCTGGCGACGCCGTCTGCGTGACGGGCCTCGTGCTCGACGATGTGGTCGGGCATCTCGGCGGCGAGCACAACGCGGCGTCGGGGCGCCCCGGAGTCCGCGGCCAGGAGCCCCAGTGACTCCTCAGCGGCCGCGTACATCGCGTCGTACTCGGCCTCCTCGGAGTCGCCGCTCGGGCCGGGATCGGCCGTGAACGCGGTCAGGGGCGCACCCTCCAGCCGCCCTTCCTCGAGTAGGGCAGCCAGGGCTGGGACGGTGCTGGGCAGGAAGACGTACATGGGAACTCCAGGGCGCGGTCAGGTCACTACGAGTTTCCCAAAGAACCCGAGGTGACCGAACCGGCGCCCCGCCGGGGGTCAGACCGGCTGACGGTCCTGGTCGTCCTCGCCTGCGAGGAAGCGGGAGAGCTCCCTGCTGGTGTCGGTCACATCGGAGTGCAGGATGCCGGTCATACCGAGCGCTTCGGCGGTGCGGACGTTGTGGTCGAGGTCGTCGATGAACACGCAGTCCTCGGGTTCCAGGCCCATCCGCTCACAGGTGTGCAGGTAGATGCGTTCCTCAGGTTTGCGCATGCCGACTTCACCGGAGATGACCACGGTGTCGAAGGTCGAAGCGAAGTGCTCGCGCGGGTAGCCGTTGCCCCAGGAGTTGGACAGCAGCGCCGTGCTGGCTCCGTCCTCCCGCGCCGATCGCAGGGTGTCGTACATGGCGTGGACCGGGTTGAACCGCGAGAACATGCGGCGGATGAGGCCGTCCGCCACGACCGGTCCCCCGTGTGTGGAACGCAGCAGGGAGGCGAGGTCGCGTTCGAACTCGCCGGAGTCGATCTCGCCCCGTTCCAATGCGTGTACGGGGTTGTCGGGCAGGCTGCCGTCGAAGTACGGCCGCATGACCTCGTAGTAGTGGTCGGCGTCGATCCGGTCGGCGTGCAGCCAGGCCCGGATCCCGTCGGTCAGCGGCGGCGTGAGGACACCGCCCCAGTCTGAGATGACCCCTCGTCGGGTGGATCGCATCCCATCCCCTCCATTCCTGGTCGTCCGCCGCCCGGAGGGGGTCCGGACGGGGAACCGTTCTTCCCGTTCCCCGTCCGGTTCAATCTTCGCGAAACGCCTAGTCAGTAGCTGAGTCCGGTTCCGGCGGACACGTCGGCACCGGGGATGTCGACCGGAAGCGTTCCGGACGGGTCGATCTCTCCCGCGATCGCCTTCGCCGCGGCCACCCTGGACACCTCCACGGCCGAGTAGAGGGCGATGAAGCCGTCCACGTCGGGGAAAGCCTCCAGGTCGTAGGGGCCGCCCTGGGCGACCACTACGACGGGTGTGCCCTGGTCCTGGCCGGAGGAGACCATGGCGCGCTGCTCCTCCGATCCGCGCGCCCCGTTGGTGCCCACGACGAGGACGTCCGCGTCGCCGTCCACCACATCGAGGCCCGCGTCGGTCAGGGCCGGCGCGATCCGGTCCGCGCCCACACCGTCGACGCGCACACTGGTGCCCGCGGAGAGCGGCAGGAGGCCGTCCTCGTTCCGAACGAGGGTGACCGAAGCGTCGGCCACCCGCTGGGCGGCCTCGGCGTGTTCAGGGTCCTCCAAGGCATCCGCGGCGGCGGCCGGGTCGGCTGGTGACTCGGCCTCGAGGATGCCTCGCTTCTCCTTGAGCGTGAGGATCCGCAGCACGGACTCGTCGATGCGCTCCTCCGTGATGCGCCCGCTCTCGACCGCCTCACGCAGCGCGGACACCGCCTCGGTCGGGTCCGGCGGCATGAGGAGCTGGTCGACCCCGGCCTCGACCACCCGGATGGCGACCTCTCCGTCGTCGTGGGTCTGGCGCACGCCCTCCATGTTGAGTGCGTCGGTGGTGACCACCCCGTCGTAGCCGAGTTCGTCGCGCAGGATCCCGTCGATGATGGCCGGGGACAGCGTGGCCGGATCCGGGTCCTCGCTGGTGTCCAGCTGCGGCATGAGTACGTGGGCGGTCATGATCGCGTCCACGCCCGCGTCGACCGCGGCCTGGAACGGCGGGAGGTGCTCGGCTTCCCACTGGTCGCGGGGCAGGTCGATGACGGGCAGTCCCGTGTGGCTGTCGACGTCGGTGTCCCCGTGCCCGGGGAAGTGCTTGGCCACCGGGGCCACCCCGTGCTCGGCGTAGGCTTCGGCCTCGGCGAGCGCCATCTCCGACACCGAATCCGGGTCTGAGCCGAAGGAGCGGATACCGATGACCGGGTTGTCGGGGTCGGTGTTGACGTCGGCGTCGGGTGCGTAGTTCATATTGATGCCGACCGCGGTCAGTTCGTCCGCGGTGGTGGCGGCACGCAGGGCGGCGAGCTCGGTGTCTCCGGTCGCGCCGACCGCCATGGCGTCGGGGAACAGGGTGCCCACGGGCATGCGCACCACGAGTCCCTGTTCCTGGTCGATGCTGATGAACAGGGGGACGCCCTGCCCCTGTTCGGCGGCCAGGTCCTGTACTCCCGCCGACATCTCGGCGATCTGTTCGGCCTCGTTCAGGTTGGCGTCGAAGTAGATGATGCCGCCGGGACGGTGTGCCTCGATCATCGCTGCGTTGTCGGCGGCCGACGTGCCCTGTGCGGTGAGCACCAGGAGTTGGCCGATCTTGTCGTCCAGATCCATGTCGGCGAGCAGCTGCGGGGCCAGGACCGGCTCGAAAGGTTCAGCGGTCGCATCGGGCTGCTGGTCGTTGTCCTCAGGCGAGGGATCCACCTCCTCGGTTGTGGTGCAAGCTGTGGCGAAAAGGGCAAGACCCACGCAGGCCGGGGCCAGGGCGCGTGGAACGGACGGTCTCATGTCGGTTTCATCTCCGAGGTCGCTGGTTGCCGCCGGAGAATACCGGGCTGCCGGACCCGGAAGGGCGCACCCCGCCGGTCAGGCCCAGACGAAGAGGATCTCCTCCTGCTCGACGGCCCCTCTCGCCTGCTCCGAGAGGGCCTCCGGCGCAGCGTCCAGGGCCACGACCGGAACGACCGAGGGCTTGCCCAGGGAGGCCACCATGCCCGGGGACCACCGGATCACCGGAGTCCCCGCCTCGACCTCGGCGCCCTCCTGGGTGAGGAGGGCGAAGCCCTCCCCGGCGAGCTCGACGGTGTCGATGCCCAAGTGGACGAGGACACCGCGTTCGTTGTCGGCCGCCATCACCACGAACGCGTGCGGGTGGAGCTTGACCAGGGTCCCGGCGATGGGCGCCACCACCTCGTGCCGGGACTCCAGGCCGCCCTCCTGCCCGGGTTCGGGGTGGACCGCGACCCCTGGGCCGACCATGCTCTGGGAGAACACCGGATCCGGCACCGAGTCCAGGGACATGGCCGTTCCGGCGACGGGGGAGCGTACGCACAGCGCACCGTTCACGTCTGACATGCAGGAGGTCTTCCCCTGACAAGGCACTTAATCCGGAAAGCGGCCGTCCAAAAGGGACCAATGGCCTGACTTCTCGGTAGGGCCCTCCCCCGCTACTCCAGGAGGTCCCGGATGTCGTCGGTGAGGGAGTCGGCTTCGGGGCCGACCACGACCTGGACGACGTTGCCCGAGACCAGGACCCCGTGCACGCCCGCCGCCTTGAGGTCACCGTCCCGGACCAGACCGGGGTCGGCCAGTTCGGTGCGCAACCGGGTGATGCAGGCCTCGATGTCCTCGATGTTGGCCGCTCCGCCCAACCCGGCGACGATCGCCGCTGCCTTGTCCGCCATGTGTCCTCCGTGCTCTACCCGGGACGCAACTGTTCCCAGGGGGTCTGTGGCGAGCTTAGAGGTGACGTGATCCACACGCCAGAGTCGGCGAGTGGCTGGACCGGCACTGGGCTCGGCGCGTCAGTCGCCGTGCTGCCGCGGGTCCAGGCGGGAGTGCAGCTGGTAGCGGTCAGCACGGTAGGTGGACAGTGCCAGTTCCACACACTGTCCCTTGAGGAAGCTCCGGCGCTGCATGATCAGCACCGGGCTCCCTGCGGGCAGACCGAGCAGGCGGGAGTCGGCTGAATCGCAGATCCCGGCCTCGATGGTCTGTTCCCCGGAATCCAGCAGGATGTCGAACTCGTTCTCCAGGACCTCGTAGAGGGAGCGCTCGGCAAGGTCGTAGTCCTCGAGCCCCGGAACCAACTCCGCGGGGATGTTGGAACGCTCCACCGCCATGGGTTCGTCGTCGGCGGTACGCATGCGTTCAATGTGGTGCACCAGCGTGGCGGGGGCGATGTCGAGCATCCGCGCGGTGTGGCCGCTGGCGGGGATGACCTGGCGGATCAGTTCCCGCGCGCCCGGCTCGTAGCCGCGGGCGCGCATGTCCTCGCTGAAGGAGGCCAGGACCAGGGACATCTCTATCTTGGGGCGGGCCACGAAGGTGCCCTTTCCCGGTACACGGTAGATCCGCCCTTCGGCCACCAGCAGGTCGATGGTCTGGCGGACGGTCATGCGGGAGAGGCCGTAGGTGGAGCTGAGCTCGCGCTCGGAGGGAACCATGTCGTCCACGCCCAGTCCGGCCGAGGTGATCCAGTCCAGGAGCAGATCGCGCAGTTGGACGTACTTGGGCATGGGGTTGCTGGCGTCGATCGACATGGAACGGCTGGCCTTCTCGGTCGTCGGGAGAGGTTGGCGTAAGACCCTAGGGCATATTCGGCGGACACATACCCCGCTGCCCGTCGTGAGAGGTGGGCTCCGGAACTCGACATCTACCGGGTCATACCGGATCCTAACTGGTATAGTCCGGACTAGACCATAGTCCTCGGCCAGGCGCACGTCCAGGACCGCCGCCGCTACCTCGGAAGGTTCCGCATGACCACCACCACGAGCGTGATGCGATCCGAGATCGCCGAACAGCCCGAAGCGCTGCGCCGCACCTTCGCCGACCTGCTCCCCCTGCGCAAGGAGATCGAGGCGCTCGGCCGCACCACCAAGCACGTCCTCTTCATCGCCCGCGGCTCCTCGGACAACGCCGCCGTCTACGGCAGCTACCTGCTCCAGGCGCACACGGGCCGCCTGGCCACCCTGGGGTCACCCTCCATCGCGACCGCCTACGGCGCCAAGATCGACCTCTCCGACGTCCTCGCCGTGGCCATCTCCCAGTCCGGCAAGACCGAGGAGATCGTCGAGACCATGCGCTGGGCCGCCGACTGCGGCGCCCGTACCGCCGCCGTGACCAACGGCGCCGACTCGCCGCTTGCCGCAGAGGCCGACGTCGCCTTGGTCACCCGGGCCGGGAACGAGCTCGCGGTACCGGCCACGAAGACCTACAACACCCAGCTGGCCGCGCTCGCAGTCCTCGCTCTCGGGCTGGGCGCCAACTTGGACGCCGGTGAGCTGGACCTGGTACCCGAAGGCATCGTAGAGACCCTCGCGGCGCCCTCAGACGGCCTGGAGGAGATCGTGGAGCGGATGGTCGCCGTGCAGGGCACGGTGATCTCCGGGCGCGGTATGGCCTTCTCGACGGCCCTAGAGGCTGCCCTGAAGCTCAAGGAGGCGTGCTACCTGCACGCCATGGGGCTGTCCTACGCCGACCTGCTGCACGGCCCGATCGCCGTGGTGGACCCGCGTACACCTGCCCTGCTGGTCGCCGCGCCCAGCGGGCCCACCCTCCAGGGGACGGTCGCCCTCGCGGAGAGGGCCCGCTCCGCCGGGGCCCCGGTCTTCGGCTTCGGCGGCGGGGAGGCCCTGGCCACCGCGAGCGACCTGTCCGTACCCGTCCCGAACGTGCCGGAGTGGGTGTCGCCGATGAACCTCATCGTCCCCGCCCAGCTGCTCACGGAGCACCTAGCGCGCCGCCTGGGCTACAACCCCGACGTCCCCCGCGGCCTCAACAAGGTCACCCAGACTTCCTGAGCCCCTGAGCCCACCAGGGCATGTCGGGCGGACTACCGAGGTGGCTCCGGCGGGCCCCGGGTGGTTCAGAAGAGGCGGCCGGCCAACAGGCCCGCGCCGACGAGGACCATCGCCGCCCCGGAGGTCCTGGTGACCGCGCGGGCTGTGGCGGGACGGGCCCCTAGACCGTGCGGGCGAGCACGCCGACACCCAGGTAGACCACAGCGCAGCTGACCGTGTGCACCAAGCCGAGGCGACCGATCTGCACTACCGCCACTCTGCAGGGCCCCAGCAGCTGAGTCCCCTCTGATGATGACGCACGTGGTCCAGGAGCGTCCGCTGCCCGCCTGAAGGGATGCGCCACGCGCCCGCAGGCAGCAGCTCTCAAGGCCGCAAGCCGACAGGCACACGAAAACATGTGGGCGCGGCCCCGAAGGAGCCGCGCCCACACGCGTGTCTACCGGTGATGCCCGGCGGCTACTTGGCCGCGGGGTCTCCGTGGCACTTCTTGTACTTCTTCCCGGAGCCGCAGGGGCAGGGCGAGTTGCGGGCGGTCCCCGCGTACTCGTCGTCCACCGTCTCGCTGCGCTGCTCGACGGAACCGTCCTCACTCGGCGCGGAGTACTGGAGGCGGTTCGGCTGGTCCTCGCCGAAGCCCGGCACCACCACGTCCTCGTTGGACTCGGCCTCGGTGCTGGGCGCGGCGGCGCTTACGGCCTCCTCGTCCTCCTCCACCGCGGTGGCGACGGCGGTCGCACCGGTGGAGCCACCGACGGTGGCGGCGGTCTTCGCGGCGGCGGAGGCGGTGAGGGTCGACTCCTCCTTCTTGCGGACCTGGACCTCGACGTTGAAGATGAAGCCGACCGACTCCTCCTTGATGGCCTCCAGCATCTGCTGGAACATGTCGAAGCCCTCGCGCTGGAACTCGATCAGCGGGTTGCGCTGAGCCATCGCGCGCAGGCCGATGCCCTCCTGGAGGTAGTCCATCTCGTAGAGGTGCTCACGCCACTTGCGGTCCATCACCTGGAGGATGACGCGCCGCTCGACCTCGCGCATAGCCTCATCGCCCAGTTCGGCCTCGCGGGCCTCGTAGGCGGCCTTGGCGTCCTCGATCACCTGAGTGGCGATGAGGTCCGTGGTGAGGGTCTGGACGCCGCCGTTGTCCTCGACGAACTCGTCGACGGTGAAACTGATCGGGTAGACCTGCTTGAACGCCCGCCAGAGCTTGTCGAGGTCCCACTCTTCCGCGTCGCCCTGGGCCGTCTCCTCGACGACGTAGCCCCGGAGCACTTCCTCGAGCATCTCCACGACCTGGTCGCGAAGGTCCTGGCCCTTGAGCACCTTGAGGCGCTCGGCGTAGATGACCTTGCGCTGCCGGTTGAGGACCTCGTCGTACTTGAGGACGTTCTTACGGATCTCGAAGTTCTGTGTCTCGACCTGGCCTTGGGCGGAGGCGATCGCCTTGCTCACCATGCCGGACTCGATCGGCTGGTCGTCCGGGATGCTCAGCTGGTTCATGAACACCTCCAGACGGCTGGAGTTGAACAGGCGCAGCAGGTCGTCCTGGAGGGAGAGGTAGAAGCGGGACAATCCCGGGTCACCCTGACGGCCGGAACGGCCACGGAGCTGGTTGTCGATACGCCGCGACTCGTGGCGCTCGGTACCGAGCACGTACAGACCGCCGGCCTCGACCACCTGCTCGTGCTCGGCCTCGAAGGCCGCCGTGGCCTTCTCCAGCGCCTCCGGCCACGCCGCCTCGTACTCCTCCGGGGTCTCCAGCGGGCTCAGGCCCCGGGCCTGGAGCTCCTCGTCCGCGAGGAAGTCGGGGTTCCCCCCCAGCATGATGTCGGTACCGCGTCCGGCCATGTTGGTGGCCACGGTGACGCCGCCGAGCTTGCCCGCGCGGGCGATGATCGAGGCCTCACGAGCGTGGTTCTTCGCGTTGAGGACCTCGTGCGGAACGCCCTCGCGCTTGAGCATCCGGGCGAGGAGTTCGGACTTCTCGACGCTGGTCGTACCGACCAGGACGGGCTGCCCCTCCTTGTGGCGCTCGGCGATGTCCTCGGCGAGGGCCTGGAACTTGGCGTCCTCGTGCTTGTAGACGACGTCCTTGACGTCCTCGCGGATCATCGGCTTGTTGGTCGGGATGGGGACCACACCGACGCTGTAGGTCTGGGTGAACTCGGCCGCCTCGGTCTGGGCCGTACCGGTCATGCCGGCGAGCTTCTCGTAGAGGCGGAAGTAGTTCTGGAGCGTGACCTTGGCGAGAGTCTGGTTCTCGTCCTTGATCTTGACGCGCTCCTTGGCCTCGATGGCCTGGTGCATGCCCTCGTTGTAGCGGCGGCCGGCCAGGACGCGTCCGGTGAACTCGTCGACGATGAGTACCTCACCGTCCTTGACGATGTACTCCTTGTCCTTCCGGTACAGCTCCTTGGCCTTGAGGGAGTTGTTGAGGAAGCTGATCAGCGGGGTGTTGACCGCCTCGTAGAGGTTGTCGATTCCCAGCCAGTCCTCAACCTTGGCCACGCCCTCCTCGGTGATCCCGACGGTGCGCTTCTTCTCGTCGACCTCGTAGTCGTCGTCCCGCTTGAGGCGGGGGGCGATCTTCGCGAACTCGGAGTACCAGCGCGAGTTCTGCTCGGAGGGTCCGCTGATGATCAGCGGGGTGCGCGCCTCGTCGATGAGGATGGAGTCGACCTCGTCGACCAGGGCGAAGAAGTGGCCTCGCTGGACCGTGTCCTTGAGCGAGAGCGCCATGTTGTCGCGCAGGTAGTCGAAACCGAACTCGTTGTTCGTTCCGTAGGTGATGTCGGCCTGGTAGGCCTTGCGCCGCGCGGTCGGCGTCATCTGTGGCCCCACCACGCCGACCTCGAGCCCGAGGAAGTGGTAGATGCGGCCCAGGTTCTGGGCGTCGCGTCGGGCGAGGTAGTCGTTGGTGGTGATGACGTGGGTGCCCTGCCCCGCGAGGGCGTTGAGGTACACCGCGAGGCTTCCGGTCAGGGTCTTGCCCTCACCGGTCTTCATCTCGGCGATGTTCCCCAGGTGCAGGGCTGCCGCACCCATGATCTGGACGTCGAAGGGGCGCTGGCCCAGAGTACGCTGGGCCGCCTCGCGGACGGTCGCGAAGGCTTCGGGGAGCAGGTCGTCCAGCGACTCACCGTCCTCGTAGCGCTCCTTGTACTCCTTGGTCAGGTCGCGCAGCTCCTCGTCGCTGAGGTCGGTGTAGTTCTCCTCTAGCGCGTTGACCTGGTCCTTAAACTTCTTGAGCCGGCGCAGGATCTTTCCTTCACCCGCGCGCAGGAGCCTGTCGAGTATGCCTGGCACTTCCTATGCGCTCCTCGCAGATCGCGGTTGGTCCGCCCGGGGCGGAGAGTCAGATCTAGGCCCGCTGACCGCTGCCCGTGGCCGCGGACGTCAGGGGGAACCCGGTCCTCGGGCCTACATCTTAGAGGACCCGGAACCGCTTCCCGTCCTCTCGACAAACGAGTGGAGCAGGGGTGAATGTTCCCGCCCTTTTCATGATGTTTGCGCAGACTCGCGCATTTCTTCGGGTAGTGCAATGGGAAGAGGGGCGGTTCCGGGCGGCTATGCGCCGATTCGCGCCACCGCGGTTCCGTCGAACGCGAACGTGTTCCCAGGGGGGATCACCATGCGAAGCAACAGGGAGCGGGAGCAGGCCGTGAGTTCGGAGGGCACGCGGCCACCCTCGCCGCGGACTTCGGCCGAGGCGGACGACCCGGCGCTGGCCTGGGAGAGGCACCGACCGACGGTTGAGGAGGAGGACCGCAACGGCCGCATCCGGGGGTTCCAGCGCCAAGGGGGGTCCTGGGCACCGAGCAACAGCCACCGGGGCAGCGCCGCTTCGTGGGCCTGTGTCGCGCTGGCGACCGCGGGATTCACCCTGGGCGGTCTGGCCGTCGCCATGGGGGGTTCTCTGCTGCTTCTCATCGTGGGCGGGGCCCTGATGCTGGCGGCTTTCGTGGTGGCGGTGGCCTGCGACATTCTCAGTGACGTGGTGCTCGACCCGCCCCGCACTGAGTCCGAAGAACCGCACCAGACTCCTCTGCACCGCATCAAGAGGACCCAGCGCGCCTGACGGGGGTGCCGGAAACGGGCCGCGGCGGACCATTCGGGCCGCCGCGGCCCGTTTCCGGCTCGGCTCACCGGCCTCTCGGCGGGGACCTAGTCGACGAGCCTGAGTACGCCGTAGTTGAAGCCTTTGCGGCGGTAGACGACGCTCGGGGTGTCCTTCACCTCGTCGTGGAAGAGGTAGAAGTCGTGCCCGATGAGTTCCATCTCCATCAGCGCCTGGTCGATGCTCATCGGCTTTGCCCGGTGGAACTTCTCCCGCACGATCACGGGAACGTCCCCTTGGGTGTCGAGTTCGACGAACTCGTCGGAGAAGCGGTTGTTCAGTTCGACACCGTCGATCTCCTCGTCGTCCCCACTGCGCTGGGCAGGGGCTGCCGTGGCTTTCGTCGCGTCGGGTGAGGGCAGGAGGTCTCCGGGGAGGTCAGCGGTCGCGGCCGCGACGGAGACGGGAGTGTGGTTGCCGCGGTGGACCTTGCGGCGGTCCGCGGCCTTTCGGAGACGGGCCTCGACCTTGTCGAGGGCGAGGTCGAGGGCGCCGTGACGGTCCACGGACGCGGCCTCGCTCCTGATGACAGGGCCGTCGGAGTGGATGGTCAGTTCAACCCGCTCGCGGACGTCAGCGAGCTTGGGGTTGCGCTCCTGGGACACCTCCACATCGACGCTCATGCCCTTCTTCTCCCACTTGGAGAGCCTGTCGAGCTTGTTCTCGACGTGCTGTCGGAACTTCTCACTCACACCGGTGCGTCGACCTTTGACGATGATGTCCATAGGACCCCCTTCATCGCGTGGCCGTCGTGAAGGCGACGGCCAGGCTGGCTCTGCTCCACCTCCCGCGGCGGGGAGGGGTGTGACGCGTTAGCCCCCTTCCGTCTGCACTCCGGGCGAATCCGGAGTGCCGCTCGGTTGGATGTGCGTATACCCATCAGAGGCAGGGTCATCACGCGCCCCATGGACACGATTGCCTGAGGCCTCTGAACTGGAAAAAGGGACGTTTGTCTCGTTTTGGACAAAGCACCCGGCAGGTGGAGGCGCCGGGGAGTGAATGTCACGGAGGGACCGATTGGGGGTCCGCACCCCCGGAGCTCGCACTCCAGGAACGACGAACCCCCGCGCGTCGGCATGCCACCCGTCCGGCCGACCTGGTCTTCGTCCCCACATCCGCCTGCTGAGAGTGTCGCCGCTCTTATCCGCGACTACTGCTCTTCTCCCTGTCATGAGGGACATCGGGACCCTCCGCGGGGCAGGACTTACCTCTAAGGCGCACCGTGATCGGTCGACGAAAAGTCGCCTTACGTGGGCCGTTTCGCCTGCGCCTGGCATCGGCTTGCCGGCGTCGCTCCCCGGTGTTCCCGGGGACCTCGAAAATCCGGCGCAACCACGGACCCGGACGGGTGCCATACCTGGACCGTAACCTGTCCCTGCGCGCTTGTCAGGTAGCGATCAGGTGCTCAACCAGCCAACAAACGACGCAAACCCCTGCGAACATGCGTCTTTCGCCTGTTCAGAGGGGTTTGTAAATCCTTCTTTCCGGCCGCTCCCCCGCTACCGGAGCCGCCAGCGCCGCTGGGCGGGACCGTTCGGCCAGTACCACCGCGCCCACCACCCGGGCCCCCTCTTCCCGCAGCGCACGCGCGGCATCAGCGATAGTGGCGCCGGTGGTGACGACGTCGTCAACGATCACCACCCGTCGCCCGCGCACCTCCGTTGCGCGGTTCGCTCCCTCACCGCCGCCGGGACCGCCCCGGACCGCCCACCGAGCGCACCGGCCGCTCCGCGGCTCCGGCCGAACCGTGAAGGCGCCCCGGCGGTTCACCAGGCGCTCGGCCCGACCCAGCCCGACCTGTGGACGCACTTTGCGCCGGTAGCGCAGCACCGGTGCCAGGGTGGCCGACGCCGCACCGCCCGACCGGAGTACGCAGAGACGCGCCAGACGGGTGACCGGACCGTTCCGGGTACCCGGCCCTCCGCGTGCGGGAACAGGCACCAGCAGCGTGTCCGGCGCCGCCCACCCCGAGGCCAGGTAGGTGGCGGCCAGGCGCTCCCCCATCACTTCGGCGAGTTGCCCGTCCGCCCGTTCCTTGTGGGCGAGCAGGACCCGGCGACCGTATCCGGCGTAGGGCCCCGCCGCCCAGACCGGCGGGCAGTGCGCGCGCGGCGCGCACGGACGCGGTCGGCCCTCCAGCACCGTCCGGCAGTGACCGCACAGGGGCCCGCCCGGCCCGCCGCACCCCGCGCAGGGCACCGGCAGGAGCAGTTCGAGGAGAGCGTGGACGAGAGCGGTGAGAGCACGGACCACCCGAGAGCTCAGGCCGCGCGACCACCGACCGTGAGGGGTACCGGTCCGCTGGTTCATGAATCCAGTGTCGTCCGTCCCCGCAGCTCACACCAGTGCCGGGTCGCCGCCTGTGGACAATCCGTCGAACACAGGAACGAAGGAGTGGCTAGGGTGTCACCCTGAACCCTCATCCCCTGGAGCACACCCATGTCCCTGCACCACCTGGCGGTCACCAGCCACGTGCCGGCGGAGGCCGCACGCTTTTACGACGCGGTCCTCCTCGGCTACACCCGTGCCGCGGGCGAGGCGGAACCCCGCGTCTGGCACGGCCCCTCTCCGGAGATCCTGCTGTACGGGTTCGAGGGCCCGGACCGCTCTTTCCACACGTACGGGCGCCCTGGGTGGCACCACTCGGCCTTCCGTACCGCCGGCCGTCACCGGGTCGAAGCCGTCCACGAGGCGGTGTGCTCCGGCGGCTGGACCGTGCTGCACCGCCCCGTGCCTATCCCGAGTACACCGAGGGCTACTACGCTGTGTTCGTAGAGGCCCCGGGCGGCCAGCGCCCGGAGTTCGCGCACATCCCCTAAAACCCTGGAACGGCTCCCGCCGCCAGTCAGCTTCGGGTCATCCCGGGAAGGTCGGAGAGCCGCCCTCCACCACGTTCTGCCAGTTCAGAGGGTCGGTGGACACCCAGATATTGCCGTCGTCGGAACCGGCGACCAAAGGCTGCCCCGGGGCTCCGGAGATGGTCACCATTCCGGCGGCCGGGGTCCCGGCGCTGGCCGCCGGCGTTCCCCCGTCCAGCGAGACCAGGAAGGCCTGGCTGGCGCCGCCCTCACGGCTCCCCAGCGCGACCAGCTGGTCGCTCGAACGCCACGCGACGCCGGTGACCTCCTCCAGTTCCTGGGCCAGGGTGATGAAGGAGGTCACCGTGACCTGGCCGTCGGAGTCCTCCTCCACACGCCCGACCTGCAGCGCCCGCTCCCCGTCCAGCTCGGTGATCACCGCGGCTCGGGTGCCGTCCCTGGAGATCTGGAAGTTCACCAGGGAGTGGTCTCGCAGCCCCGCCACCTCGGCGCCGACCACCTCGTCGCCGTCGCGCAGCAACCAGAGGTCGGAGGAACCGGGCGGGGGCGGGTCCTCAGCACCCGTTCCGCTGAGGTTGGGGTCGTCACCCGCGTCAGGGGAGTCGTTGTCCTCGTCGTCCTCTGCTTCTTCGTCGTCCTCGTCGTCCTCCCTGGTCTCCTCGACGACCCAGAGGTCGCCGTTCACGTCCCAGGACAACTCTGTGAAGGTGCCGTCGCTGAGGACCTCCTCGGTCTCCGCGTCGGGACTGGCGAGGCCGGTGACGACCTCCCCGCTCGGGGTGACCCCCGCGACGGTGCTCTCGTCGAGCGATACCGCGAACCGGTCCAGCTGGATGTCCCCCGCACCCAAGGGGCCGGGGACCCGTTCGGCGTCGTCGAAGGTCTCGGAGTCCCAGTCGCTGGCGGACCACAGCTGGCCCTCGTACGTGTAGTAGGCGCGGATGTTGGCGGACGTGGCGCCGGGACTCACCGACGCCCAGAAGTCGCTGCCCGGACGCGGCCGGTCGGAGCTGTCCCCGTCGGCCTGCGGGTAGGCGACCTCCTCGCCGTTGACCCGAAGGGTGAACTCCTGGATCTCGGGCAGCTGCCGCAGTGTCCAGGCGATCTGGGCGCCCATGCTGAACTCGTCGGCTTCGCCGACGCCGCTGACGTCGATCACGGCCCGCTCTTCGTCGACCTCCACGGTGGGTGTCGTCCCGTCCGGGAACGAGGACAGCACCGACGGGCCCAACCAGTCCGTGGGCCCCACGATGAGCTTGCGCAGCAGGCGCTGGGCCAACTGGTCGGTGATCACCGGAAGGTAGACGGGGTCGGGGACGAGGGCCGTGCCCTCGGGGTTGAAGTAGTAGAGGTTGAACGGGTGGTGCGTGCGCTCGACGTCGAGCTGGCTGAGGATGAGGTCGTCGGGCAGGTTCTGGATCCGCCACTCGCCCTCGGGGTCGTCGTCCTCGCGGGCCAGGCTGAAGGTCTCGTCGAGGAGGGTGCCGGGCTCCGCGGGGACGTACTTGCCGCTCTCGTCGATGACGGCCACTTGGGAGCTGAGCATCCGCACGGTCGCGCCGAGCCCGTCGCTGCTGACCTCCGCGTCGAGGTCGACTGCGTCCAGGTCGCCGAAGACCCGCACGGCGCCGTCCGGCGACCACTCCTCCCCCATCTGGGGAAGCATGTAGCTGCGCGCGGCCTTGTGGTCCTCCTCGAAACTCCCCAAGTCCTTGAGGAAGCCGTCCACCAGGCCCTCGGGGCCGACCCCCGGCTGGGGCCCGGCGGGCAGGAGGCGCACGTAGCTGCCGTACGGGTCGGAGGAGGTGTCCTCGGCCTCGCCGGGGACGACGGGGCCGGTCATGGGAACGGTCGTACAGGCCCCCAGTGTCACGCAGGCGAGCGCGCCCGCGGCCGCGGTACGCGCGATCCGGACCAGGCGCCCTGGTCTCTCCACGTCGCTCACAGGGCCTCCTCTTCGTCGGCTCCGAGCCGACCCGTCTCCGGGCTCCTGGACTCCTCGTTACCGTTTCCGCCGTCCTTGTCGGTGAAGGCGGTGAAGTTGCGTCCCAGGGCGATCTCCGGCGGCACCAGTGGCAGCGGTGACCCGCGCAGTTCGGAACCGGACCGGCGGGGCAGTGACAAGCGGAACTGCGACCCTTGACCGGGCATGCCCCAGGCCTGGAGCCAACCGCCGTGCAGGGCCGCGTCCTCCTTGGCGATGGACAGGCCGAGGCCGGTACCGCCCGTGGTGCGCACCCGCGAATAGTCGGCCCGCCAGAAGCGGTCGAAGCACAGGTGCTCCTCCCCCTCCTTCAGCCCCACCCCGTAGTCGCGTACGGCCACGGCGATGGAGTCCCGGTCCCCGGCGGCGTTGACCACCACGTCACGGCCCTCGCTGTGCTCGATCGCGTTGACGACGAGGTTGCGCAGGATGCGGTTGATGCGCCGGGTGTCGAACTCGGCGACGCAGGGCTCCGCCGGCAGGCGCAGGACGACCTTGATGCCGCGCCGCTCAGCGATCTGCTCGGCGTCACCGACCGCCTTCATCACAGAGTCACGGATGTCGGCGGCCTCGATGCCCAGGGTTGCGGCGCCCGCGTCGTGGCGGCTGATCTCCAGCAGGTCCCCGAGCAGTTCCTCGAAGCGTTCCACCTGGCCTTGGAGCAGTTCCACGGAGCGCCGGTGTGAGGTGTCGAGCTCCTCACGGTCGTCGAAGAGCAGGTCACCCGCCATGCGGATGGTGGTGAGCGGGGTCCGCAGCTCGTGCGAGACGTCGGAGACGAACTGGCGCTGGAGCTTCGACAGCTCCTCGAGCTCCTGGATCTTCTCCTGGAGGTTGCCCGCCATGTCGTTGAAGGACATGGCGAGCCGGGCGAGGTCGTCCTCTCCCTGCACGGTCATGCGTTCGGTGAGGTCGCCCGAGGCCAGGCGTTCGGCCGACTGCGCGGCGGAGCGCACCGGTGTGACCACCATGCGGGTGATCATGAACGCGATCACGCCGAGGAGTATCACCAACAGGACGGCGATCAGGGCCACCGTGCCCTGGACCAGGTCCAGGATCTCCTGTTCGTGCTGGAGCGGGAAGATGTAGTAGAGCTCGTAGGCGTGCGTGAGCTCAGCACCCACCACCAGTGCGGGATCGGCGGATCCGTCCAGGTCGATCCGGGTGTAGGTGTGGTACTGCTGATCGGCGACCTCGGACTGGCGGACCTGCTCGATCAGGCGGTCCGGGACGCTGTCGTTGACGCTCCCCTCGTCAACGGTGGCCCAGCCCCTCTCGTCACTCACCGACGGGAGGATCACCACGCCGTACAGGCCCGTTTCCCCGCTGCGGCTGGTCAGCTCACTCGCGATGTTGTTCAGGAGCCGGTCCCGGTCGCCGCCCTCGTTCTCCTGGAGCTCGGCCAGCGCGTAGCTGAGCCCCGCCCGGTGGTCGTTGACCGCGGCGTTGGTCTTGGCCTCCAAAAGACCGCCGCGCACTTCGGAGATCAGAACGTAGCCAAGCCCCGCCATGACCAGCAGGGACAGGACGAGCGTCGTGCTGATGACCCGGAGGTGCAGCGAACGGCGCCAGTTGGTGTGCACCCCGCGGACCAGCGCGCGGGCAGCCCGCTGCGCCAAGAGGTAGGCACGGGTCAAGCCGGAGTTGTTGTCGCGCCAGCGGCCGCCGTTCTCAGACAGGCCGGTGGAAGGGACGGACGGCTCCGTGCTGGAGTCGGCCACCCGCCCCTCCTCGGGTTCGGACGCGGTCATGTGGGTCCCGGCCGGGTCAGGCGGTACCGGCCTTGTAGCCGACACCGCGAACGGTCACGACGACCTCGGGGTGCTCCGGGTCCTTCTCGATCTTGGCGCGCAGACGCTGCACGTGGACGTTGACCAGGCGCGTGTCGGCGGCGTGTCGGTAGCCCCAGACCTGCTCGAGCAGGACCTCGCGGGTGAAGACCTGGCGCGGCTTCCGGGCCAGGGCCACGAGGAGGTCGAACTCCAGCGGGGTGAGGCTGATCTGCTCGCCGTCGCGGCGCACGGCGTGCCCAGCGACGTCGATGGTGATGTCGCCGATCTGGAGGACCTCAGGCGCGGGCTCTTCGGTACGGCGCAGCCGCACACGCACACGCGCCACGAGCTCCTTGGGTTTGAAGGGCTTGACGATGTAGTCGTCGGCCCCCGACTCCAGACCAAGGACGACGTCGACGGTGTCGCTCTTGGCGGTGAGCATGACGATGGGAACCCCGGACTCGGCGCGGATCTGACGGCAGACGTCGATCCCGTCGGCCCCGGGCAGCATTAGGTCGAGGAGGACCAGGTCGGGCTTGGTCTCGCGAAAGGCCTCCAGGGCCTTGTCCCCGTCGTGAACGAACGAGGGCTCGAACCCTTCACCCCGCAACACGATGCCCAGCATCTCGGCGAGGGCGAGGTCGTCATCGACAACCAGTACACGTCCCTTCATCGGTGTATCCGGCGCCAGACGACCGCAACAGCCTCGATGACGGTGCGGGTCTCGGCGCCTACTCCTCTCTCCTGGAACACTCAAGCGGCGTCAGTGGTCGGTGCCCGTGTTCCCCACGTTGCGGGGAACTGCGTTTCGACTCTCCCAACCTTGCCAGCTTCGGGCGGCGTTGGGAGAGCGGTCAGCAGTGTTGGGCCCTTTTGGACCGTTTTCGGTCACCGGCGGCGTCGCCCCTGGCTAAGCAGCCCCGGAAAGCTTCGCGACTTGGCCGGTTGGTAACAGAAAGCATACAAAAGGAATGAAGTGCGTCGGTTGTCCTGGGACACACTCCGACACCGCTGAGGAGCGGTGGAACCGGCCGGTAGGTTGGTTCCCGACAGGTCATAATTGGCGCGAAAACGTTCGCGCAGAGTCACCGAGCCTCACGGAGGGCGGGCTAGATGAGCCAGGAGGACGGCCGCCGGGACGAGCTGGAAGGCACCCCGGACCACGAAGGGTCGCCCGAATCCGCAAACCCCCCTGGGTCCGGCGGTTGGGCCGCACCCGGACAGGGTTCCCCGGCCGCTCCGCCGCAGGACGTTCACTCCCCCAGTGATCAGGGTGCCGACGCGTACGGCGCGCGCACTCCGAGCTTCGCCCCGCCGGAGGAGAGCCAACAGCAGGACCCCCAGCAGTCCCCCGGCTACGGACCGCCGCCCGGGCAGGGCTACGGGCCACCGGGATACGGGCCACCGGGGCCCGGCCAAACGGGATACGGGCAGCCGCAACCGCCCAAGCCCGGGGTGGTCGCGCTCCGCCCCATGACACTCGGCGACATCTTCAACGGTGCCTTCAGCTACATCCGCAACAACCCGAAGACCACCTTCGGCTTGGCCATGATCGTCATGGCGGCCGCGACCATCATGAGTTCGGTCGCGTCGGTCTTCTTCCTCAACGACTACACGACCTTCCTCGACGAGGTCATGGCCGACCCCATGGCGGCCGACCCCACCGCACCGATCTTCCCGGTCTCCCCCGTCGTTCTGGGCTTCACCTACCTCGGTGAACTCCTCATCTACGTGGGCGGGGCCGTCCTGCTCGGACTGCTCGCCGCGGTCGTGGGCATGGCCGTACTCGGTTACAAGCTCACCCCCGGTCAGGCGTGGGCGGCCGTGCGCGGCAGGGTCGGTGCCATCCTCGGCCTGGCCTTCATCAAGCTGGGCATCCAGCTGGTCATGGTCGTCGCCCTCGTCGTGGTCCTGTTCGTCGGGCTCTTCGCCGGGTTCATGGTCGGTTTCGAGGTCGGTGGCGGCGCTGGCCTGGCGGTCGGCTTCTTGGCGCTGCTGGTCGGTGTCCTCGCCATCGGTGCCCCGTCCCTGTGGATCTGGATCCGCCTCTACTACGCCATGCCGCTGATCGTGCTCGAACGCCTCGGCCCGGGCCAGGCCATGGCCCGGTCCTGGCGGATCTCGCAGCAGAGCTGGTGGCGCACGCTGGGCTACTGGCTGCTGGCCGGCATCCTCGTCGCCGTCGTGAGCATGGTCCTGACCGCACCGCTGGCCCTCGTCAGCGGACTCCTCACGTTCGTCGCGCCGGACGCCCTGTGGGCACCGATCACGGCGGGTGTGATCACCTACGTGGGGAACGTGGTCGTCTACGCCATCGCCCAGCCGTTCGCGGCCGGTGTCAACACGCTGCTCTACATCGACCTGAGGATGCGCCGTGAGGGCCTGGACCTGAAGCTCCACCAGGCCTCACAGCGGGGTGAGACGGTCGGCCCGGAGATCTACCTGCCGGAGAACCGCGCGTGAGGCCCTTCCTTGCCGCGCCGGCGGAGGTGACCCGGGAGGAGGGCCGTCGGCGCGCCATCGAGGAACTGTCCGATCCCCTCTACGGTGAGCACGAGCCGTCCCTGATCGACCGCTTCCTCGCCTGGTTGGACGAGCTCCTGGGGCGACTGGTCTCGGCCGGTGAGGGGGTCATCCCCGGAGGCTGGCTCCTGGGCGTCGTACTCCTGGTGATCCTGGTCCTGGTGATCGGGTTGATCGTGTACCTGCGCCCCTCCTGGAACCGCCGGGCCGGGGTGCCGCTCCACGAGGGGCAGGTCCTGTCCGCCACCGACCACCGGGCCGCCGCCGACCGGCACGAGGCCGAGGGCGACTTCGCCGCCGCCGTGACCGAACGCCTGCGCGCGATCAGCGTGGACCTGGAGGAACGGACCATCGTGAGTCCCAGGGCGGGGCGTACCGCCACCGAGCTCGCCGACGAGGCCGCTTCGACGCTCCCGGATGAGGCCGCTGGCCTGCACGACGGCGCCCGTATCTTCAACGACGTGGCCTACGGAGACCGGATCGCGACCGCCGAAGCCGTTCGGACGCTGCGCGAACTGGACGTCCGGCTGAGCTCGGCGCGTCCCGAGTTCCCTGAGGCGGGGCTGTCACGGCCCACGGCTCCGGGGCAGACCACGTCTCCGGAGCAGGAGGGGCGACGATGACGACCACCGCGCCGCCCGAACCGCGGGCAGGTACCTCCGCCGCGCCCCCTCCCCAGTCGACGTCCGCCGTCCGGCGCGTGTGGCGGGCCAGCCGCGCCCCGGCCGCCCTGATCGGCGCTTTGGTGCTGGTAGCCGTCCTGCTGTCCCTGGGCAGCGAGCAGTTCCCGAGCGGCTACTTGGAGCCCGGCAACCCCGAACCCACCGGGTCGCGGGCCCTCCTCCAGCTCGTCGAGCAGGACTCGAACGTCACCGTCACCCGCTCCTCCGAGGACGCGACCAGTGCCGTGGAGCGTGCGGGCGACGACACGGTTCTCGTGGTCTTCCTCGACCACCGTCTGCTCCCCGAGGAACTGGACGGCCTGGCGGAGTTGGAGGCCGACACCGTGCTGGTGCAGCCGTCCCTGCGCTCCCTCTCGGCCTTCGCGCCCGGCGCCGACATGACCGGGCGGACCGACGAGGACAACCTGGACCCCGAATGCTCCCTGCCCGCCGCGGAGGCGGCCGGGACGGCAGGGGTCGGCGGTGAGCTGTACTCGGCCGAGGGCGACGGTGCCTCCGGCTGTTACCCGGCCTCCGGCGGTTCGGCGCTGATCGAGGTGGACGCCCCCGACGGGACCACCACGACCGTGCTGGGCACCGGCGGCCCGCTGACCAACCACGACCTGGACTCCCAGGGCAACGCGGCACTCGCGTTGAACCTGCTCTCCGCCGAGGACGTGGTGTGGCTGCGCCCGAGCGTCCCCGAATCGGTCGGCAGCGCCGACCTGTGGGATCTCCTCCCCTTGGGTCTGCGCTGGGCTCTGGCCCCGCTGGCGCTGACCCTGCTGTTGTTCGCGGTCTGGCGCGGGCGGCGGATGGGTGCGCTCGTGCCGGAGTCCCTCCCCGTCGTGGTGCGTGCCTCGGAGACCACCGAGGGCCGTGCCGGGATGTACCAGTCCCGTAAGGCACGGGACCGGGCCGCGGCGGCGCTGCGGGCAGGCTTCGTGGAGCGTTCGCTACCGAAGCTGGGCCTGCGGTCCGACGCGGGGGCGGACGCGGTGGTGACCGCCGTGGCCGGACGCACCGGGGACGAGCCCCAGACGCTGCGGCAGGTGTTGTACCCCTCGGTTCCGGACCCTTACGCGACGGACGACGACGCGATGCTGCGGCTCTCCGGCAAACTCGACGAGCTCGCCGGGAAACTGCGGTGAGCCCGGCCGCCGCGCCGACCGGGCGCCCCGGCAGCGCCCGCCACAGACAAGATCAGACCACTGAGGTATCGAGAGAGGTAGACGGCACGTGAACGCCTTCACACCCGAGGCACTGCCATCCGCCGAAGAGGCACGGGCGTCCCTGACCGCCCTGCGCCGCGAGGTGGCCAAGGCGGTCGTGGGCCAGGACGAGACGGTGACCGGCCTGGTCGTGGCATTGCTATGCCGCGGCCACGTGCTGTTGGAGGGCGTGCCTGGTGTCGCCAAGACACTGCTCGTTCGCACGGTTTCGCAGGCCCTGTCCCTGGACCACAAGCGGGTGCAGTTCACCCCGGACCTGATGCCGGGCGACGTGACGGGTTCGCTCGTCTACGACCAGCACACCGCTAAGTTCGAGTTCATGCAGGGTCCGGTCTTCACCAACCTGCTGTTGGCCGACGAGATCAACCGCACCCCGCCCAAGACCCAGGCCTCGCTGTTGGAGGCCATGGAGGAGCGACAGGTCACCGTCGAGGGCCGACCGGCCGCCCTTCCGGATCCGTTCATGGTGGCCGCCACCCAGAACCCGGTGGAGTACGAGGGCACCTATCCGCTGCCCGAGGCCCAGCTGGACCGGTTCCTGCTGAAGGTGACCATCCCGCTTCCCGAGCGCGCCGCCGAGGTGGACATGCTGGGCCGTCACGCAGCCGGATTCGACCCGGGCAACCTCGCCGCCGCCGGTGTGACCGCGGTGGCCGGCGCCGCCGATTTGCAGGCCGCGCGGCACTCGGTGGCCCAGGTGCGGATCGCCCCCGAGGTCCTCGGCTACATCGTGGACCTGTGCCGGGCCACCCGCTTCTCGCCGTCCCTCCAGCTGGGCGCCTCGCCCCGCGGTGCGACGGCGCTGCTACGGACCAGCCGTGCGTGGGCGTGGCTTTCCGGTCGCGACTACGTGACCCCGGACGACGTGAAGGCCTTGGCCAAGGGCACCCTGCGGCACCGCATCGGGCTGCGTCCGGAGGCCGAACTGGAGGGTGCCACCACCGACGGCATCCTGGACGGTGTGCTGGCCTCCGTCCCGGTGCCGCGCTGATGGTGGTCACCGGCCGGGCCGCGCTGCTTGCGCTCCTCGCGACGGGCGCTGTGGCCATCTCCGGCGCGATCGGCGAAACCGTCGCTTACGCCGCCGTGGGCCTGGTGGTGCTGCTCGTCGTGCTGGACGTGCTGTTGGCAACCGGCCCGAGGCGGTTGCGACTCTCTCGGGAGGGCGACACCTCCCTGCGGCTCGGCGACTCCGCCGAGGTGTACGTGACGGTGGTCAATCCGACCAGGCGGCGGCTACGCGGTTCGGTCCGCGACGCCTGGCCGCCGAGTTCGCGCTCCGAGCCCCGCCGCCAACGGCTTCGGGTATCCGCCGGTGAGCGGCGCCGTGTCCGAACCACGCTCACACCGACCCGGCGCGGTGACGCCCGGTCCGCGGGGGTGACGGTGCGCAGTATCGGCCCCTTGGGGCTGGCCGGACGGCAGCGCACGCTCCCCGCCCCGTGGTCGGTCCGGACGCTGCCCCCCTTCCACAGCCGCAGGCACCTGCCGGGCAAACTGTCCCGGCTGCGCGAGCTGGAGGGACAGCACACGGCGATGGTGCGCGGCCAGGGCAGTGAGTTCGACTCGCTGCGCGACTACGTACCCGGCGACGACGTGCGGTCCATCGACTGGCGTGCCACCGCCCGCAACGACGGCGTGGTGGTGCGGACCTGGCGGCCCGAGCGGGACCGGCGCATCCTGGTCGTGTTGGACACCGGGCGCACCTCGGCGGGGCGCGTGGGCGACACCCCCCGGCTGGACCACGCCATGGACGCCGCACTGCTGTTGACGGCGCTCGCCGGGAAGGCGGGTGACCGGGTGGACTTCATGGCCTACGACCGCGCGGTCCGCGCCCAGGTGAAGGCTTCGGGCAAGGGCAGCCAGGTGCACCGGGTCGTGGAGGCCATGGCGCCGCTGGAGGCGGAGCTGGTGGAGTCGGACCCGGCCGGGATGGTGAGCGCCGTCATGGTGCAGGGGCGGGCCCGCAAGCTCGTGGTGCTGCTGACCGACCTCAACGCCGCTTCGTTGGAGGAGGGCCTGCTGCCGAAGCTTCCGGTGCTCTCCTCGCACCACCTGCTGATGGTCGCGGCGATCAAGGACCCGAAGGTAGAGGCGATGGCGGCTGAGCGGGGCAGCGCGGACGCGCTGTACCGGGCTGCCTCGGCGGAGCGCACGCTGAGCGAGCGACACCGGGTCACCACCGAGCTGCGCCGGATGGGTGTGGAGGTGGTCGACGCCGACCCCGACCACATCGCCCCGGCCCTGGCCGACGCCTACATCAACCTCAAGGCCCAGGGCCGGCTGTAGCCGCGGGCACGACGAGGGGGCGCCCTACGTAGAGAGCGGAGGGGCGCCTTTCTCGTGCACTATGGGGGCCATGACGCCACCCCCCGAAGCCCCACCTCCCAAGGGAACCAGTGCGCGCGGCGATGTCTACGGGCAACTGATCCAGGCGCGCGACATCCACGGCGGCGTGACCGTGAACGCTCCTCAGGCGCCCGCTCCGGTCGCCGACGTGTCCCTGGACCCTCCGCGGCCCGCGACCGCCGTGCGCGGCCGTACGGAGCTGCTGGCGGGCTTGCGGGCGGCGATGGAGCGCGGGGCTCCGGTCCCGCACGTCCTGACCGGCCCGGGAGGGTTCGGCAAGACCACGGTGGCGGCTGCGCTGGCCGAGCACGCCCGTTCCGAAGGATGGACGGTCTTCTGGGTGAGCCCGGACGCGATCCTGCCGAGCATGCTCGAGGTGGCCGTGGAGCTGGGCGGCTCCCGGCAGGAGGCCGAGCAGTTCAAGACGGCTCCCCGCCAAGCCGCCCGCTGGGTCTGGCGCCAACTGGACCAGTCCCCGAGACCGTGGCTACTGGTAATCGACAACGCCGACCGCCCGGAGGAGTTGGACCCCGAGAACCGGCCCGGAGAGCAGCGCGGCTGGATGCGCGCCAGCCCTGGAGGGTTCGTGCTGGTCACCAGCCGGGTGGACGATCCGGCGCTGTGGGCTCCGGCGAAGGTCCACCAGGTAAAGGTTCTGGAAGGTGAGGACGCTGCAAGGGCGTTGGCCGACCACGCGGGGGATTCTGAGCTCTCCGGAGCCGAGGCGCTGGTCGAACGCCTCGGCGGGGTTCCCCTGGCGCTCTCCCTGGCCGGACGCATCCTCGCCACCCACCGGGTCCTCTTTCCCGACGCGAACTCCCTCCTCAACCGCCTTCGCGAGGGCGTTGCCGAACTCGACGAACTGGCCGGGCCCTTGGTCAACGGCGCGGACAGCGAACGCCGCCTGCTCTCCGGCGTCTGGGAGCTGTCGCTGCGGATGGCGGCTGAGCGGGAACCGAACGCCGCCCCGCTTCTTCGGATCCTGGCCGTACTGGGGCCCAACGCTGCCACCGTCCCCCTGCGCAGGCTTCCGCTGTCCGAGTTGGCGGGCGGAGCGCTGGACCCCTTTGGTGAGGCGGACCTGGCACGGGCGGTCAACGCGCTGGTCGTCCACGGTCTGGTCACCGTCGGGCAGCGATCGGGCGAGACTTCGCTGCGTCTGCACCCGCTGGTGTCCGAGACCGTGCGCGCAAGCTTGGGCCCGGAATCCCTCCCTCTGCTGGAAACGGTGGAGCGGCTGCTGCTGTGGAACGCCGACTATGATCCCTCATTGGAGCTGGTCGGCCACACTGCGCTGCGCGGCGTCCTGCTGCGGCTCCACGGCCCCGGGCATCCGGACCCCACCCGGGCGGACACGCTTGCCGGGCGCGTCATGATTTTGCTCGGCCACGCGGAAACGGCGGAGCGCAAGCTGCGGGACATCGTCGAGCGGAGCCGTGTCGATCTGGGCGGCAACCACCCCGAGTGCCTACGGGCACAACACGCACTGGCGGACGCGCTGCGTGCCATGGACAGGATCGAAGAGGCAGAGGAGCTCTACCGCGCGGCAGCCGACGAACGCGAATCGGTGCTGGGTCCCCGCCACCCGGAGACGCTGAGCAGCCGACACCAGGTCGCCCTGATGGCCGGGCTGCGAGGTGACCTGGACGCCTCCGAGGAGGGGTTCCGAGCCGTCTGGCAGGTATACGCGGACCTGTCCTTGGAGGATAACCGGACTGCCTTGTACACCCTGGAAAACCTCTCCTTCATCCAGCTACTCCGAGGCGATCCCGACTCCGCGGAGCACGGGTTCCACCAGGTCAGGAAGGCACGGGTCCGTACCCTCGGACAGCTGCACCCGCACACGGTGGAGTCCGACTTCAACCTGGCCAGGGCAGCGTTCGCCCGCGAGGACTACCGGACGGCGGTCGAGCGGTTCGGGCAGGTCGTGGAACTCCGCGAGGAGATCCTGGGTGAGGACCACCCGCTCACCGCGATGGCTCGCGAGTGGCTGGAGAAGGCGAACCGACCGCTCACCGAAAGCTGATCACGCCTACCGACCCGAGATCAGGGACATGAGACCGGACCACTCATCCGCCTCTAAAGCCAGCACCGGGGACGCCCGGTTCTGTGTATCCCGAACCAGGACAGTGAGGGAGCCCGTGACGGCCACCTCGACGCAGCCGGAAGCGAAACCGCTGTGGCTGCTCTTGCGCCACACCGGTTCGGTGAACGCGGCCTCCAAGCAGTCATTGGCGAATCCGCTGTGACTGCTCTTGAACCAACGGGGGGTGCTCTCGTTCATGTCGCCGATCCTGACACGGGAAAACCCACCCTGTAAGGCTTGCAGGTGGATCAGGCCACCGGGACGGCGGCGGGGGCGTCCTCGATGTCGCCGGTCTCGCCCTCCTCGTGGGCCTTCTTGCCCACGATGAACACGTAGGCGAGAAACAGCACCTGGGCAACCACGCCGATACCGATGGCGACCCAGGTGTTGGTGACCCAGCCGGTGACCAGGCCCTCGATGAGGCCCGAGATGAACAGCACCACCACGAGGCCCAGGACTACGGCGATGGCCGCCCGGGCCTCCTCGCCGAGGGCGCGCAGTCGGGTCCGGTCGCCCGGGGAGATCAGCGACCAACCGATCTTCAGCCCCACGCCCCCTGCCACGAACACGGCGGTGAGCTCCAGCAGGCCGTGCGGGAGGATCAGCGCGAAGAACACGTCGCCCCGGTCGAGCGCGAACATCATGCCCGCGGCGGAACCGAGGTTGAGCGCGTTGACCAGCAGCACGAAGAGTGTCGGCACACCGAAGGCCACACCGAAGATGATGGCCTGGGCCGACACCCAGGCGTTGTTGGTCCACACCTGCGCCGCGAAGGAGCCCGCCGGGTTCTCCACGTAGTAGTTGGCGAAGTCGTGCTCCACGTAACGCGCGATGGACTCGGGGGTACCCAGGGCCGCCAGGACGTCGGGGTTGGTGGCGATCCACACACCCGTCACGGTGGACACCGCGAGAGTGCCCGCGCTGACACCGATCCACCACCAGCGCAGGCGGTACAGCACGGCGGGAAACACCTTGGTGAAGAAAGCGATCACATCGCCCCACCCGGAGGAGTGCGTGCCGGTGACCGCGGACCGCGCCCGGGCCACCTGGGTGGACAGCCGTGCGGCCAGCGCCGGGTCCTGTGCCGAGGAACGCACCACCGACAGATGGGTGGAGACCCGCTGGTACAGGTCGACGAGCTCGTCGACCTCCTCACCTGTGAGCGAACGGCGCCTGCGCACCAGTTCGTCCAGCCGTTCCCACTCCCGGGCGTGCGCCGCGGCGAACACGTCGATATCCACGTATCGGACACTACTGGATCGGGCGCTGGGAACCGCGTCCGGTGCGAACACGCCCACCTGACTGGCGGGTAGTGTCAAGGAGACGGTTTCAGACACCCGGCAAGGGAGCGTGTACTGGTGTCCAGTCCCGGCAGCGGCGAGATCCGCGGCGACGTGTACGGCGCAACGCCGCTGGTCACGGGCGACGCGGTGATCCTCGAACTGCGGCCTGCCGGGTTCGCCACACGTGCCGCGTCACTCGCCATCGACGTCCTCGTGCAGGTCATCACGCTGCTCGCGATGGCGGTCATCGTCTCCTGGATCGGGGTGACGGTCGACCCCGCCGCGACCGCGGCCATTTCGCTGGCCCTCTCCATCCTCATCATCGTCGGCTATCCCACCGCGTTCGAGACCATCTCGCGCGGACGCTCCCTGGGCAAGATGGCCCTGGGGCTGCGCGTGGTCGGCACCGACGGCTCACCGGAGCGCTTCCGCCAGGCACTGGCCCGCGCACTCTCTTCGGTGGTGGAGATCTGGATGACAACGGGGGTCGTCGCGCTCATCACGTCGATGATCAACCGCGACGGCCGCAGGGTCGGCGACTTCGTGGCCGGGACCATGGTGGTCGAGGAGCGCACGGGCAGACGCCGCGACGCGGTCATCCCGATGCCGCCGCACCTGGCCGCCTGGGCCGCCGGAAGCGAGCTGTCCCGGCTGAGCCCGGAGACCGCGAACGCGGCCCGTCAGTACGTGCTGCGCTACGGCGAGCTCGCCGAGCACACCCGGCACGAGATGGGCATCCAGCTGGCCGACTCGGTCGCCGCCCAGGTCAGCCCGCCCCCGCCGCCGGGGACCACACCGCCGTTCTTCCTGGCCGCCGTGCTCGCCGAGCGACGGCGCCGCAGCCTGGAAGCGATGGGACAGGGCCAGGGCCAAAGTCAGGGTCAGGGGCAGAGCCCGGGTCAACAGGCGCCGTACCCGCCCCAGAACCCCTACCCCGCCCCCGGTGGGCACCAGGCCCCGTACCCCGGCCAGTACCCGAGACAGGGCGCTCCCGGCCAGTACCCGGGAGCGCCGCACTGAGCGGACCCGCTCAGGCGTGCCAGGAGTTCAGGTAGACCTTCTGGTCCGCGGTGAGTACGTCGATCCCCACACCCATGGAGGCGAGTTCGAGCCGGGCCACCTCGTTGTCGGTCTCCTCGGGCACGTCGACCACCCCCGGTTCGAGTTCCGTGTGCGCCTTGGCCAGCCATTCCGCGGTGAGCGCCTGCACGGCGAACGACATGTCCATGACGGCCGCGGGATGGCCCTCGGCGGCGCCCAGGTTGACCAGGCGCCCCTCGGACAGCAGGAGGAGGCGGCGCCCGTCGGCGAACACGTACTCGTCCGCGTGCTCGCGCACGCCGTGTTTGACCTCCACCGCCAGTGTGTCCAGTGCGTTCAGGTCGATTTCGAGGTCGAAGTGGCCCGAGTTGGCGAGGATCGCGCCGTCCCGCATCTCGGCCAGGTGTTCTCGTCGGATCACGTCGCGGTTGCCGGTGGCGGTGACGAAGACGTCCCCGACCGGCGCGGCGGTGTCCATGGTCGCGACCGTGTACCCCTGCATCACGGCGTCCAGCGCCTTGACCGGGTCCACCTCGGTGACAACCACGTTCGAGCCCATGCCACGGAACCGTTCCGCCAGGCCGCGCCCGCAGTAGCCGAACCCGGCCACCACGACCGTCCGCCCGGCGAGGAGGGTGTTCGTGGCGCGCAGGACACCGTCCACGGTGGACTGCCCGGTGCCGTAGCGGTTGTCGAACATCCGCTTGGTACGGGTGTCGTTGACCGCGACCATCGGCAGCCGCAGCTCCCCCTCCGCGCTCATCCTGCGCAGCCGGATGACCCCGGTGGTGGTCTGCTCGCAGCCGCCTAGGAGGTCGCGCAGGAGTTCGGGGCGGTCGCCGTGCACCGTGTTGACCAGGTCGCACCCGTCATCGAGCAGCAGCTGCGGACGGGCTTCCAGGACCGTGATCAGGTTGCGGTCGTAGGAGGCAGTGTCCATACCGGCCCAGGCGTGTACCGCCACCCCGTACTCGGTGACCAGCGCGGCGGCGGTGTCGTCCTGTGTGGACAGCGGGTTGGACGCGGCGAGCCACACCTCGGCCCCGCCCGCGCGCAGGGCGCGGATCAGGTTCGCGGTCTCGGCGGTCACGTGCAGGCATGCGGCCACCCGCAGCCCGTCCAGCGGCCGTTCGGTGGCGAAGCGCTCGCGGACGCTGCGCAGGACGGGCATGGCGCGCTCGGCCCATGCGAGGCGGCGGACCCCGGCCTGCGCCAGGCCGAGGTCCGCCACCTCGTGTGAGGGGAGTGTCATCTGTGGAAGGACTCGCCCTTGATAGCGGTGGTGGTTAGTAGCGGTAGTGGTCGGGCTTGTACGGGCCCGCCACGTCGACACCGATGTAGGCGGCCTGCTCCTTGGTGAGCTCGGTCAGCTTGACGCCGAGCGCGTCCAGGTGCAGACGCGCGACCTTCTCGTCCAGGAGCTTCGGCAGCGTGTACACCTCGGTGGGGTACTCCTCCTGCTTGGTGAACAGCTCGATCTGCGCGATGACCTGGTTGGTGAAGCTGTTGGACATCACGAAGCTCGGGTGGCCGGTGGCGTTGCCCAGGTTGAGCAGGCGGCCCTCGGAGAGCACCAGAACGGACTTGCCGTTCTCGAAGGTCCACTCGTGGACCTGCGGCTTGATCTCCTTCTTCTTGATGCCGGGGATCTTCGCCAGGCCGGCCATGTCGATCTCGTTGTCGAAGTGGCCGACGTTGCCGACGATCGCCTGGTGCTTCATGCGCGCGATCTGGTCGGCCATGATCACGTTGAAGTTGCCGGTGGTGGTGATGAAGATGTCGGCCGTGTCCAGCGTGTCCTCGAGGGTGGCGACCTCGTAGCCGTCCATGGCCGCCTGGAGGGCGTTGATCGGGTCGATCTCGGTGACGATCACACGGGCGCCCTGGCCGCGCAGCGAGTCCGCCGAACCCTTGCCGACGTCGCCGTAGCCGCAGATCACGGCGACCTTGCCGCCGATGAGGACGTCGGTGGCGCGCATGATGCCGTCCGGCAGCGAGTGGCGGATGCCGTACTTGTTGTCGAACTTGCTCTTGGTGACCGAGTCGTTGACGTTGATCGCCGGGAAGGACAGGCTGCCGTCACGCTGCATCTCGTACAGGCGGAGCACACCGGTGGTGGTCTCCTCTGTGACGCCCTTGATGCCCTGGGCGATCTTGGTCCACTTGCCGGAGTCCTTCTTCAGGCTCTCCTGGAGCAGGGTCAGGACGACCTCGAACTCCTCGCTGTCAGCGGTGGAGGGGTTCGGGACCGCACCGGCCTTCTCGAAGTCGGCGCCCTTGTGGACGAGCATGGTGGCGTCGCCGCCGTCGTCGAGGATCATGTTGGGACCCTCGGCGCCGGGCCAGGTCAGCGCCTGCTCCGTGCACCACCAGTACTCCTCCAGCGTCTCGCCCTTCCAGGCGAAGACCGGGACGCCCTTGGGGTCGTCCACGGTGCCGTCGGGGCCGACCACGGCGGCGGCCGCGGCGTGGTCCTGGGTGGAGAAGATGTTGCAGCTCACCCAGCGCACCTCGGCGCCCAGGGCGACGAGGGTCTCGATGAGGACGGCTGTCTGTACGGTCATGTGCAGCGAGCCCATGATGCGGGCGCCCGCGAGGGGCTTGCTCTCCCCGTACTCGGCCCGAGTGGCCATGAGGCCGGGCATCTCGTGCTCGGCGAGACGGATCTCGTCACGGCCGAACTCAGCGAGGGAGAGATCGGCGACCTTGAAGTCGAAAGCCATGCGTTCCTCAATCGTCTGGTCGTGGTTGCGAGACCACTCTAGGCCCGCGGCCGCCGATCGAGCACAAAGCTCACACTGGGGTGTCAGATTTACGCGAATCGGCCTCGAAGATGCCTTAGAGTCGCCTGCATGGCCGCCCGCGACGACGACCCAACGCCGACCGCACCCGACCCGTTCCCGGTCCCCATCTCCGCGGCCGCTGAGCGCGTCGGCAGCACCGCGCGCATGCTGCGCTACCGCGAGGGCCTCGGTCTGCTCCCCCGCACACAGGAACTGCCCACGGGCCGCGGCCACCGGCACCGCCGCTTCACCGAGGAGGACGTGCGCACCATAGAGGGCGGACTCGAGCTGGAGCGCGAGTTCGACATCCCTCCCGCAGCCCTGGCCTTCGCCCTCAGGGTGCTGGCCGAACCGGACGTGCTGGCGCGCGTCCGTGCGCACGGTGAGCGCCTGGGCCGACTGGCCGCGGCACCCACCCGGGCCTTGGACTTCGAGAAGGAGAAGGCGATGCGCCTACTCCACGCGCGCCGCCCGGGCAACACGACCACCGGGACGCCCACGAAGCACTCTGGTTGACCCAGGGCAGCGGCCGTCACCGGACACCCAGACCAACCGTTCGGCATGTTTTGGCAAACAGCCCACGGGCTACGGAGACACCGTGGACAGCCAACTCGGCGGCGCGGTCTGGGAGTCTTTTCCCGGGCGCGTGCGCGAAGACCTCAGGGACGTCGACCGCCTGCGGGCGGTCTGGGCCAAGCAGCGCCAAGGCCAGCCCTTGGACGTGCACGGAGCCGCGCGGCGCGCGCTGACGCACGAACGCGTCCGGGAATGGGGCGGTGGCGCCGAGCTCACCGAACTGCTGCTCGCCGACCCTTCCGTGTCCGAACCGCTGACCGCTCAGCACATCGCCGAACTCGCGGGGGCGTCCGCTGAGCTGCCTGAGGACTACCCCCTGCGCCCGGCTGTCGCACCCCTGTCCTTGGAACACGCCGGTGTCCTCGCCCGAGCCGCCGCGATCCCCGCCCATCCGGTGGTGCGCGCCGCGCACACCTACGCCGAGTGCGCGCGCCTGATGGCGGAGCCTGACGAGGACGAGCCGAACGAGTCGGATCCACCCCGGGCGCTGCCGTGGGTACTGGCCTCGCGGGTCCTGCAGCGCGCCGACTTCCCACCGCTGCTGCTCGACCGGCGCATGCCGCCCCCCGAGCCGTGTAGCAAGCAGGATCCCGCTGACCAGCTAGCCACACTGGTCTCACACCTCGCGCGCCTGGTCACGGGTGCCCTGCGCGGCGAACTCGGCTGGAGCGCGGAATCGGGGCCCGGACCGAGTGTGCCGGTCCCGCCGCTGGCGGCGGTGACGCGCCGCCGGGTCCTGGAGTACGTGCGCTCCCGGCGCGACCCGGTCGCTCTCATCCTGCGTGCTCTGGACCCCGAGGCGAGTGCCACCGTCTCCTCGGGTGACGACAGCGGCCCGGTCGCGGGTCCGCCGAGACCGCGGCCTGCGGAACCTGCACTGTTGACGCCGGGTGCCGCCCACTGGTGGACCTGCCTGGAGCTGGTCGTGGGCGAGGCCTCGCTGTGCTTGTACGTGGTGGTGCAGGACGTGGGAAGCCCGCCCTCGGGGGTGCTGGCGGTGACCGCGGACGCGTGCCTGGCCACCCCGGATGGGGTTCGGGACGCGTTGGAGATGCCCAGGACCGACAGCGTCACGGTGATGCCTACGGACTGCGTGGACGACCGCTGGCCGCAGGTACGCGACCTGGTCGACGAGGCGGTGTCGCGTTCCATGAACGAGCTCACCCGGGTCTGACGCCCCGCGCCCGCACCCGTTACGGGCCGCTCAGCCGCCGATCCACAGGATCAGCAGGAGCAGCAGCAGGATGATAATGGTGATCAGTACCGCGGGGATCACCCAGCCCTGTTGGAGGACGGAGTCCTGGTTGTCCGGCTGCGGGTACCGCGAGCCGGGGGCGAAGGTCTGGTTGGGCTTCATCCCGCCGGTCATCATCGGGTTGCCGCCCTGGTGCATGCCGTGCTGCGGGTATCCCGGCATTCCCGGCCGCGGGTTCGACGTGCCCGGCTGCGCCCCGAAACCGCCGTGCCGCGGGTCGGAGCTCATCGGGTGCCCCATCTGGCCCGGCCGCGGGTTGGAGACACCGGGGTTGACCATGGGGTTGGCGGCGCCGGGGTAGCCCATCGGGTTCGGGTGAGAGGTCCCCGGGGCGCCGTAGGGGTTCGGGTTCGAGATCCCGGGGCCCTGGCCCAGGCGCGGATCCGAGACCCCCGGCGGGTAGCCCATCCCGGGTTGGGCGCCGGTGGGCGGGTGCTGTGGGGCCTGCGGCTGTACCGGCGGGAGCTGGTTGCCGTTGAGCAGACCGGTCTGGGCGACCTGCTCGCCCTGCTTCAGCGCGTCCGCGGTGTCGGAGGAGTCGTCCGGTCCGTCGTGGCCCAGCAGCCGCATAAGCAGTGTCTGGGCGTTGGGCCGCTTGGCAGCGTCTTTGTCCAGGCACGACTGGATGATCGGGTGCAGCGTGTCGTCGATGCCCTCCAAGTCCGGCGGTGCGCTGACCACGCGGTGCACCACGGCCGGAACAGTGTCGGAACCGAAGGGCGCGCGGCCGGTGGAGGCGAAGGCCATCACACAGCCCCACGCGAAGATGTCGCACTTGTCGGTGATCCCGCGCCCCTCGATCTGCTCGGGCGCCATGTAGGAGGGCGTGCCGACGATCGAGTTCGTCATGGTGGCGGTGCCGTCGTCGACGCGGGCGATACCGAAGTCGATCACGCGCGGCCCGTCCGGGCCGAGCAACACGTTGCCGGGCTTGAAGTCGCGGTGGACGATCCCCGCCTTGTGGATGGCCACGAGCGCCGTCGCGGTGGAGACGGCCAGCCGCTGGAGCGAGGACCCCCGCACCACGCTGCCCTTGGCGACGGTCTCCTGGAGGTCCTTGCCCGGCACGAACTCGCTGACCACGTAGGGCGGGTCCCCGTCGAGCTGTGCGTCGATGATCGCGGCGGTGCAGAAAGAGGCGACCTTCTGGGCGGCGCGGACCTCCTTCTCGAACCGCTTGCGCAGGTCGGCGTCCTCGGACCACTGGTCGTTGAGGACCTTGACCGCGTACTCCTCGCCGTCCTGGTCCTCAGCGAGGTACACGATCCCCTGGCCACCCTTCCCGAGGCGTCCAGTCACGCTGTAGTCGCCGAACGCGGAGGGGTCGCTCGGCAGTAGCGATTCGGGACCGGGCATCGAAGTCCTCCAGGGAGGTCGTCATGAGCGGGGGCGCGCACAACCAGGGTACGGGTACGGGTCGCCGGGTATGCCGCGTGCGGCCCACGGCACCCGAAAGGGCGCCCCTTACCCCGGCGTATCCCTTATGACTACCGGAACCGGCAGAACGTTCCGTCCCGCCTCGAACCTTTTTGGTTCCTCAACCGATCTTGCGTGCCTCGTCGACCAGCAGGACCGGGATACCGTCCCGGATCGGGTAGGCCAGTCCGCTCTCGTCGCAGACCAGCTCGTCGGTCTCGGAGTCGTGGCGCAGCGGCGCTTGGCTCTGCGGGCAGGCCAGGATCTCCAGCAGCCAGCCATCGATCTTCGTGCTCATGGTTCTCGTTCCTCGTGTGATGGCCCGGTCGGGAGCGGGACCGCGTCTAGCTTCGGACGATGTCCAGGACTTCGTCGCACAGGCGTGCGACGGCGGCGTCGTCGGCGGCCTCCACGTTGAGCCGCAGCAGCGGTTCGGTGTTGGAGGCCCGCAGGTTGAACCACGCCCCGTCGGGCAGGGAGACGCTCAGTCCGTCGAGTTCGTCGACGGTGGCCCCGTCCCTGGCCTCAAACGCCCCGCGCACCGCAGCCATGCGCCCGGAGGCGTCGGCGACCTTGGAGTTGACCTCGCCCGAGGCCGCGTACCGGGAGTACTCCTCCGTGATCTCCGACAGCGGACGGTCGTCCTTGCCCAGGACCCGGAGGACGTGCATGGCCGCGAGCATACCCGTGTCGGCCTTCCAGAAGTCCCGGAAGTAGTAGTGGGCGGAGTGCTCTCCACCGAAGATCGCGCCGGTCTCAGCCATCGTCGCCTTGATGTAGGAGTGGCCGACCCGCGTGCGGACGGGGTTCCCGCCCCGTTCCGCGACGATCTCCGGAACCGCGGCGGACGTGATGAGGTTGTGGATGACCGCGGCGCCGGGTTCGCGCTTGAGCTCCTCCGAGGCGACCAGGGCGGTGACGGCGGAGGGCGAGACGGGGTCGCCCTTTTCGTCGATGACGAAGCAGCGGTCGGCGTCGCCGTCGAAGGCGAGGCCGATGTCGGCGCCGGTCTCGCGCACCCTGGCCTGGAGGTCGACCAGGTTGTCCGGGTCCAAGGGGTTGGCCGGGTGGTTGGGGAAGGTGCCGTCGAGTTCGAAGTAGAGGGGGACGACGTCCAGCGGCAGGCCCTGTTCCAGGACGGCGGGGACGGTGTGGCCGCCCATGCCGTTGCCCGCGTCCACCGCGACCTTCAGGGGGCGCACCTCGGAGAGGTCGACGAGGCCGCGCAGGTAGTCCGCGTAACCGGGCAGCAGGTCCTTCTCCGAGACCGCGCCCTTGGGCCCGTCGAAGTCCGGAACACCCTGCTCGGCCAGGGCGCGGATCTCGTCCAGGCCGGTCTCGGCGCTGATCGGCGCGGCCCCGGCCCGGCACATCTTGATGCCGTTGTACTCGGCGGGGTTGTGGCTGGCGGTGAACATCGCGCCGGGCAGGTCGAGGGAGCCCGAGCCGTAGTAGAGGAGGTCGGTCGAGCCGAGCCCGGAGAAGACCACGTCCACGCCCTGGCCGGTGACGCCGTCGCCGAAGGCCCGGGCGAGTTCGGGTGAGGAAGGACGCATGTCGTGCGCGACCACGACGGCGGGGCCGCCGACGACGCGGGCGAAGGCCGCGCCGATCGCCCGTGCGATGTCGGCGTTGAAGGTATCCGGAATCACGCCTCGCACGTCGTATGCCTTGAAGATGCTTCCGAGGTCAGCCACGTCTGCTCCGGCCAGGTCGGTTCTGCCGTGAATTCGGTCCAGCGCCCGGTCTCCCGCGCGCCGTACAAAACTAGCAAGCGGTGTGCGGGGTTCCCGACGGGCACTGCCCGGGGCGGCCGCAGGGACCGGCTGGAGCCGATCGGATCAGCCGTTGGGGTAACGGGGCGGACGCTGGTTGTCCCGGTCGGACTTGACCACCCGGAGGTGGCCGCGGCGCATGGTCTCCTGCCCCTCGCCCACGGGTTCCCCAGGGGACGGCTCTTGGCGCGCTGGCGGCCTTGCCGCCTCACGTACGGCGTCGGCGAGCGCTTCCAGGTCATCACTGCCGGGCCCACCGCCCGACGTCTCAACCGGAAGCCTGACGACCTCCCAACCACGCGGCGCGGTCAGTCTCTCCGCATGCATGGCGCACAGGTCGTAGCAGTGCGGTTCCACGTAAGCGGCGAGCGGACCGAGAACGGCCGTGGAGTCGGCGTAGACGTACGTGAGCGTGAATACGGCGGGCTGCCTGCACGCGGTGCGGGAACAGCGTCGAACATGGCTCACAGCGTTTGACTGTATGCCTTTACCGAGGGACACGCCAGCATCGTCCCATGACCTGCACGGTTTTGGGCACGCGTTCTTGACCCGGGCAGGCCCTCCCGGCTCCGGACCGGTTGGACCGGGCGTCCCGCGTTTCCAGGGCCGCCAGGACTACGCGCGGGCCCCGTCATGGCTTAGTCTCAAAGTGTGCGACGAGTGCGCCTTTCCAGTGGCCAACCAGACCGAGTGCGGCGCCGGGACCGCCGCGGCCGAGGCATCCGCGGTCCTCTCGTGCCCTCTGACCTGCCCGTTTACCGAAGCCGAGCGCAGGCCTTCGACGACCTTGTCCTGGACGCCGTCGAACGCCTCGAACGGCTGTGGGCGCGTGAGCTGGCGAACGTCGACTTCCTCGTGGAGGACGTTCCCCCGGTCCCGCCTCACGGAGACCTGTCCGAGACGATCCCCTTCTCCCGTTTGGAGACCGATCCCGCGGGCCGGGCGCGGATCATCCTCTACCGGCGGCCGGTGGAGATCCGGACGAAGGACCCCGAGGAGATGGCCCTCCTCGTCCACGAGACCGTGGTCGAAGAGGTCGCCAACCTCCTCGGAGTGGAACCGGAGTCGGTCGACCCGGAGGGGTGACCCCCGGGCCGCACACGCTCCGGTGCCGGGACGCCCGAGGCCTCAGGGCACCACACCGGTCATGCTGTCACGCACGACCGGCAGTTCGACCTGCACCGGCGCGGGGCGGACCGGCATGACGCTCATCCCGTCGTCCGAGCGCAGCACGCGGGCGACGTACACCGGCCCGGAACCGTCCAGCAGTTCCAGGCGTACCGCGTAGCCGTCCTCGGGATCCACCCCGGAGGGCGCCCCCCACCCGTCGGTGTCGGTTCCGAACACGTGGGTGGTCCCCGAAGCCACCTCCGTGCGCACGGCGTCGCCCATGCTGCCGTCGGCCGCGATGGGGGTGGCCACGACATTGGCGTCACCGTCCAGAGCGCCCAGGACCACCTCCACGTCGACGTCCTCCGGCATGTCCGGGATGACGGCGGTGGTGTCCAGCGGCCCTTCCATCGGGTCCACGGCGGCCGTGTAGGCCGCTTCGTCGCCGTCCTCCGCGATCACCCCGGCGACCACGGGCGCGTCCGCCTCGACGACGACGGTCCCGGGCAGCCCGCCCAGAACGCTCTCCAGGGTCAGCCAGGCGGAAGCGGCGGGCGGGACCTGCAGAACCATCGGGTCCTCAGCGGTGCCCGCCCCGTCGCCGCGGTCGTCGCCGTTGCCGTCATCCTCGTCCTCGGACACCTCCCCCTCGGTGGTGACCACGTGGACGCGCACCTCGACGGGGTCGTCACCCGGGGCGGCCACGATCAGACGACGGGTGCCATCACCCTCGGGCACACCCGGGATGACGTGTTCCTCGTCCGGTCCGCTGGTGGGCGTGACCCAGTCGCCGGATCCCCCGGGGTGCTCGGCGAGCAGTGCGGCGGACACCCGGCCCGTGCTGGTGCGCACGTGGACACCGATCGAGCTGGTGTTCTGGATGAGTTCGGTGACGTCGAGCTCGGTCGATTCCCCGGCGGCCAGGTGGACTCCCCTGCTCTCCGGCGAGTAGGAGGGCCCCTCCGCGGTGTAGATGTCGACACTGGCCGTCGCCCGGAAGTCCTCCGGGTTGGTCAGGTGCACGGTGAGGGTGTCGATGTCGACACCGTCAGGGTCGTTGGCCCCGGGCAGGGCGAACCACGTTCCGATCGACGGCTCAGCGCAGCGGACCTCAGTGATGCCGTCGGAGGAGACTGTGGTCTGTGCGGCGTCCAGGCCGGTCGCCAGGACGCCCTCGGCGTGCAGTGCAGTGGGCAGCTCGGCGTCGCCCGTGTCGGTCCGCCAGACCCGGCCCGGCTCGGTCAGCTCCTCGCCGAGGAGTTCTCCGCGCTCACCCGGTTCTCCCGCGGTTCCGGGGCTCGGGGCCGGGCTCGCCGCCTCTGAGCCGTTCCCGCCGTCCTCCTCGCCGTCGTTGTCGTCGTCGCCGCCGTCGTCGTCCTCGCCGTTGTCGTCGCCGCCGTCGTCGTCCTCGCCGTTGTCGTCGTCCTCCTCGCCGTTGTCGTCGTTGTCGTCGTCCTCCGGCGCCTCAGCCGCCGGGACCGCCCACAGCGCGCCCTCGTCGTCGCGGCTGACGCGGGGCGCGAAAGCGGCCACGGAACTCTCGGCACCGTCGTCGGACGACTCGTGCGGGGCCGGGCAGACCCTTGAGGTGAGCTCCGGACGGACGGTGCCGGGCTCGGACACCCCGAGCTCGGGGCTGATCGGCCGGATCGCGAACGCGACCCCGAACAGGGCGAGCAGGGCCAGTGCGACCAGCCCGAACAGTGCGAAACGGTTCTCCACGATGAGTCGCACGACCTACTCCTCCCGCTCGTTGTCGTCGGTGCCGTTGCCCTCGTCCCGGGGTTCCCTGGCCGAGCCCGCACGGCGCCGGCCACCGGCCCTCCGGGCCCCGGACCGCCTGGTGCCGCGGCCCGACCGGCGGCGCACGACGGGGATGGATCCCGTCGTGGTCGGTTCCGGTTCGCCCTCCGGGCCCTCCTCGCCGTCATCGAGCGCCACGCCGTCCGATGCGTCCTCGTCCCCGGATGCGGCCAGCGGTCCGCTGCGCGGGCGCTGGGGCCTCGGCACCGGGGTGTCGGCGATGAGCCTGCGCTCCTCCTCCGTACGTACGCCCGGGGCTGCGAGCACCGCGACCACCAACAGCATGAGGCCCTGAGTGGCCACCCAAGCGGTGTGCACGATGTCCGTGTGCCAGACCCTCAGCTCACCGCCTTCCACCGACAGGTCCCAGGCCTGGGTCCCGTTCTCCGTGCCCACCGGGGGCAGCTCGGCGCCGTCGAGGGTGGCTCGCCAGCCGCCGTCGGCGGGCTCGGCCAGCGCGAGTCGGCGCCCGGTATGGCCCTCCTCGACCTCGGCCTGGAGGGCGTCGGCGGATCCCTCCACCTGGAGCGCCTCGCCCTCCAGGCCGTTCTCGGGGACCACGCGCAGGGCTCCGGTGGATTCGACGACGCGCCAGAGCCCGTAGTGGGCCGACAGCGACTGCCGTCCCAGGCCGGGGGTGCCGTCGAGGGTGTCGACCATGGTGGCGTCGGAGGGGGCACCCAAGTCCGGGCGCGGGTAGAGCACGTACTGGATGCCGTAGTCGAGCAGCGCGACGAGCTGGTCGCCTCCCTGTCCCCCTACGAGTTCGGCGACGGCCCGGTCCACGGCATCGCGGCTCTCGCGCTCGGGGACGATGCGCTCTTCGCCCAGGCGGGGTTCGCGGCCGCGCACCACTACGTAGTCGACGCTGCCGTCCTCGGCGGGGGTGACGATGAGTGTCCGAGGCTCGGTGCCGTCCGCGCTGACGCTCTCCAGGGCCCCAGGGACGGCGGGTGTGGCGTTCGCGGTGACCGGGCCGTCGACGCCCTCCCACATCCACAGGGAGGCCGCCGAGACCGGGGTGAGCAGAGCGAGGGTGGCCACCCCTAGGGCGAAGTACCGCTTCAGCCCCCCGATACGGATCATGTTGCCGAAGGCTCGGGCCGCTGTGGACGCCGTCAGCAGCACTGCCGTGGCGGCGAAGGCCAGCGCCACCCCTGGCCAGACCTGGGCGGGCGGGCCGCCGAAGTACGGCTCGACGACGAGCCTGCTCGTGAGGATGGCGACGAGCATCCCGAACAGGGCCAGGGACCACCCCGCCGCGACCAGCATCCGGTTGCGGAGCAGGAGCAGGGAGCACAGGGCCGCGGCGATGAACCCGGCGGTCACCCAGGCCGGCGGGGTACCCGGCCCCCCGGGGGAGAGCATGAGCAGCTCAGCGGGGGTCGCTCCGGGGTCGGACAGCTCGGGGCTGTGCAGTCCGGCCTCCAGCAGCCACAGGCTCGGGTGCAGGAGCAGCTCGAGTGACCACGGCATGAGCAGGACGATCGGGACGGCCAGGCTGATCGCGATGCTGACGTAGATGCGACGGCCCAGGTGACCGAAGGCGAACGCGACCAGGAGTCCGGTGACCAGGCACAGCAGCCAGACGAGGGGAACGAAGGCGGTGGCCACGGTCAGGGCCAGGCCAAGCCCCCACGCGGCACGACGCGAGGGCCTGGGCGGCATGGCGACCAACCTGACCAGCAGCAGGCCGAGGATCGGGAGCAGGGCGTGGACCAGGGCGGTCCCCAGCCGTCCCTGCGCGACGGCACCGGTGGCCATGGGCAGCAGGGCGTAGGCCCCGGCCATCCACAGGCGTGCCGGACGGTAGCGCAGCACATCGCGGGCGAGCAGGTAGGAGGTGAGGCCGGCCAGCGGGACACAGCCCAGCAGGATGACCATCACCGCGATCCACGGCTTGCCCAACGTGAGTGTGGACAGTAGCGCGAGCAGTCCCACGTAGGGCGGGGCCGGGCCCTCCGAACCGAGACCGCTGTCGGGGTGCCCGGACAGGTAGAGGTTCCACAGGTCCATCGCGTTGCCCGCGACCGGGGGCAGGGCGCCGCCGGCGAGCAGGCCCCCGAAGAACAGGGAGCGTTCGGCGATGATCGTGACCACGGTCAGGCCGAGCACCAACAGGACGCCCGGCTGGAGGACGACCCGGCGGAGGAACGAGGAGGAGTCGTCGTCGGGACCGTCGTCCTCCTCACCCGGAGGAACGGTGACGGCTTGGTGGCGTCCGGCGTTGTCGCCCACCCGTTCGCCGGTGAGGATTCCGGTGACCGCGTCGGCGAACTGCCGCATGGCCACGCCCCTGGCCAGGAACGGACGGATGGCGCTGTACTTGCGGCGGCGGTCTCGGCGGCGCCGGAACCTGGCCCGGGCCAAGCGGAACGGCCGACCGTAGACCAGGGTGATCGCCGCGCCCTCGTCCAACGCGTTGGCCGGCTGTTTGATCAGCAGATACATGATCACGCGCAGCAGCGAGCCCACCGAGTTGCGGAGCAGCGCGAACACCATTCCACCGAAGGGCAGGTTGGCCAGCAGCACGAACACCGCGTGCCTGCGGTCCACCCTGCGGGGGTGGTTGCGCGTGGCGGTGATCTTCCGGCGGCGGCGGGCCGAAGCCTCCGCGTGGTAGGCGATCGCCTCGGTGACCAGGCGCACCCGCAGCCCGGCCCCGCCCACGCGCCAGCAGAAGTCGATGTCGTCCCGGAAGAGCGGAAGCGCCGGGTCGAAGCCTCCGAGGCGCTCCCACACGTCGCGGCGGACCAGCATGCCCGCGCTGGATACGGCGAGGACCTGACGGGTGCCGTCGTGCTGTCCGTGGTCGAACTCCCGCTGTTCCAGGCCGGTCTCGCGCCGGCCGGCACCGTCGATGGTGACGCCGGCCTCGACGAGCAGTCGGCGGTCGAACCAGTCGCGGAGCTTGGGGCCGAGGACGGCGGTTCGCGGGTCCTTGTCGGCGGCGGCCAGCAGCTGTTCGAGGGTGTCCTTCTCCGGGGTGAGGTCGTCGTGGATGAGCCAGATCCACTCCGTGGCGTCCTCGTCGAAGCCCCGCACCTCGGTGGTGGAGCGGGGCAGGTCGAGGGCGGCCTTCACCGCGTCGCCGTAGCCGGTCCGTGCGGGAAGACCGATGACGGCATCGCTCGGAAGGTGTTCGTCGAGGACGTCGGGGCTGCCGTCGGAGCTGCCGGTGTCCGCGGCCACGACCCTTTGGACGGGCCGGGACTGGCCGCGGAGCGCGGACAGGGTTTCCGGCAGCCATCGTGCGCCGTCGTGGGACACGATGACCGCGGTGACGACGTGGCGGGCGGAATCCAGGTCAAGCACGGCTGTGGTGGGTTCTCTCCAAGAGAAGGGGCGGGCCCGTGTGCGGGTCCGGCGTCTGGGCCGACCGGTGCGGCCGGTGGGCGCGTGCGTGCGCCGGGCGGTCGCGGGCGCGAACGCGGGACATCACGATACGCCACCCAGAGTCATTCCGGACCTATTCGGGGCGGGGTGACCCCGGCCGACCATATCGGAGTATTCGGCGGAGGGGACAGGAGCGGCCCAATCCAGCCCAAGGGCCCTAAGGGTGCCGAACATGAAAAAAGCGCGCCCGGGCTCGCAGCCCAGGCGCGCGGCAACGCTTACTCCTAGAGCATGTCCGCCAGGAAATCGAAATCTCCCCCGGCGGCCTTCTTCAGCCTTCGGCGCTCGCGCTCGGAGAGTCCCCCCCAGATACCGAAGCGCTCATCGTGCTCCAGCGCGTACTCCAGGCACTCCGCACGCACCTCGCACGACTGGCAGACCTTCTTGGCCTCCCGTGTCGAGCCGCCCTTCTCGGGGAAGAACGCCTCCGGGTCCGTCTGCGCGCACAGGGCACGCTCCTGCCAGCCCAGATCTTCGTCCGAGCCGTGCGCCAGCGGGATGACCTCGCTCATGCGCACCTCCTGTAGCCCCCCAATAGATGTCCCCGACCCTTTTCGTCCCCCAGGTCGGGCGGAAATCCCACATTGGAATTACACGCGTGCGCGTCACTGTGAGTCAAGCGCCCTGCGTGGTAATCCACTGAATATCATGTAACGAACCTCCAACGGCAGGCCCGCGATGTCCGTTCTGTGGATTACCACGCAATTCACGTACCTTCCGGAGGTGCGGAGAGCGTGGAGCCCCGAGCGCGGTCAGCGCTGGCCGTCGCTGCCGTACCAGTTCTGCTGATTATCGGCTCCACCCTGTCCTTGCTGGTCAGAGCCGTATCCGTACTGGTTTCCGTACGCCCCACCGCTCTGGTCGGACGCCTCAGTACCAGTGTTCTCACCGGAGTTAAAGAATGGTTCAACTCCGGGCTCTGCCGGTGTGTCCTGCGTCTGCTGGGCCTGGTCCTGGTACCAACCGTGCTGAATGGCGTCCTGCGCCTGCTGGTCGGCGGCCGGCTGCTGGGCGTCGTAGGTCTGCGGCGCGTACTGGGCCGGGTCATAGGCTTGGCCGTACTGCTGGCCGTAACCCTGCTGGGCACCGGTGCCGTACTGCTGGCCGTAGGCCTGCTGGCCCTCGTAGCCGTACGCCTGCTGGGCACCAGTGCCGTAGGCCTGCGCCTGCTGCCCCGCGGCGTCCTGGCCGTACTGCTGGCCGTAGGCCTGCTGGCCCTCGTAACCGTACGCCTGCTGGGCACCAGTGCCGTAGGCCTGCTGCGAAGCATCCTGACCGTACGCGGCCTGCTGGCCGTAGGCGTCCTGACCGTAGGCCTGCTGGCCCTCGTAACCGTAGGCCTGCTGGGCACCAGTGCCGTAGGCCTGCTGGGCCGGGTCCGCCGCCGGGTAGCCCGGCTGGGCAAACGACTGTTGGGCACCGGTCGCGGGCGGGAACTGCTGCGGGTTGTACATCTGCTGCGGCTGCGCGCGCTGGACGACCGCGGGGTCGTTGAAGATCTTGATCAGGTAGAAGCCGAAGATGCCGAGCACCGCGCCCTGGGCGGCCCTGCCGAGGAAGCTCGCGAAGGCGAGACCCCCGTCATTGACATCGATGAAGCCGCTGATCACGGCGATCAGCAGGAAGAGCAGGCCGACGCCCACCATGATCATCGCGGTCAGGATCACCGGGAACGCGCTGCGCCGCGCGCGCTCACTGGTGAGCACGAGGGCTACCGCGGCGATCAGCAGCAGAGTGATGTTGAAGCCGAAGAAGGACGACCCGGCCCCGGTCATGGCGCTGGCGAAGCTCCCCCCGGTGTCCGGAGCGAACCGTTCGAACTCCGAGTCGACAGATGGCCCGCTAGAGCCCACGATGACCTGGATGAGGCCGGAGAGCATGGTGACGCCCGCGGCCCCCAACAGGACCCAGGCCCCAGGCAGGCGCAGGCGTTCTAGTGTTTCGTTGTTCAAGAGAGGTTCCCCTCTGCTGCTTCGCCGTCGCGTCGGAGGAAGCTTGGCATATCGTCGGGCTGTCGGGTGAATCGGCTCAGCCGCGCCCAGGGAGGAAAAGGGGGCACCTGGCGCGGGCGCCGATGGGGTGGGATGGCGACCGCCGCCCGATGGTTCGCACACCGTTCGCATCGGCAGCGGTCACGTTGGATCGTACCCACGGCGGGGCAGACGACCCATACACGCCCCCAGCCTGCCAGACTTGGGCGCATGCGGATAGTCGTACCGGCCGGCGGTATCGGCGGCGCACGTTTCCTCCGCGGCCTCAAGGCCGCCCTCGGAACCGACGCGACCCCGGGCCCGGACCAGGCCACAGACCACCAGATCACCGTCATCGGCAACACCGGTGACGACATCACCCTCTTCGGCCTCCGGATCTGCCCCGACCTGGACACCGTGATGTACACCCTCGGCGGTGGGATCAACGAGGAACAGGGCTGGGGCAGGACCGACGAGAGCTTCACGGTCAAGGAGGAGCTCGCGGCCTACGGGATGCAGCCCACCTGGTTCGGACTGGGTGACCGCGACACCGCCACGCACATCGTGCGGGCACAGATGATCGCCGCGGGCTACCCCCTCTCCGAGATCACCAAGGCACTGTGCGACCGCTGGCAGCCGGGTGTGCGGCTCAAGCCCATGACCGACGACCAGGTCGAGACGCACGTGATCGTCAACGACGAGGACGGCCGACGGGCCATCCACTTCCAGGAGTGGTGGATCAAACACCGCGCCGCGCTGCCCGCCGAGCAGATCCTCAGCATCGGCGCCGACAAGGCCAAGCCCGCCCCCGGGGTGATCCGCGCCATCCAGAACGCCGACGCAGTCATCATCCCGCCGTCCAACCCGGTGGTGAGCGTGGGCTCCATCCTCAACATCGAGGGCATCCGGGAGGCCATGGTCGGCAAAACCGTGGTGGGTGTCTCACCGATCATCGGCGGTGCCCCCGTGCGCGGGATGGCCGACGCCTGCCTCAGGGCGATCGGGGTGGAGACCAGCGCCGGAGCGGTCGCCGAACACCTCGGCTCGGACCTGCTGGACGGCTGGCTGGTCGACGAGGCCGACGCCGACACCAAGGCGGACGGGATCGAGGTGCGTTCCCGGCCCCTGTACATGAGCGACGACGACACCACCGAGGCGCTCGCCCAGGCGACCCTGGACCTGGCGGTGGAGCTGTCCGAGCGCAAGGCCGAGGACCGGTGAGCGCCGGGGTGCGGGTGCGCGGGCTCGCCGGGATACCGGAAGTGGGTTCGGGCGACGACCTCGCGGCCCTGATCGCCGACGCCGTGACCGCGTCGGGCGAACCGCTGGGGGACGGGGACGTCCTGGTCGTCACCTCCAAGATCGTCAGCAAGGCCGAGGGCCGCTCCCTGCGTTCGGACCGCGAGGAAGCCATCGACGCGGAGACCGAGCGCGTGGTCGCGCGTATGGGCAGGACCCGGATCGTTCAGACCAGGCAGGGCCTGGTGATGGCGGCGGCCGGGGTCGACGCCTCCAACGTCGAACCCGGCACCGTGCTCCTGCTGCCCGAGGACTCCGACACCTCCGCGCGCGCACTGCGCGCGGGCGTGCGCGAGCGGTTGGGCGTACGCGTGGGAGTGATCGTCTCCGACACGTTCGGCCGCCCCTGGCGGGTGGGCCAGACCGATGTGGCCATCGGAGCGGCCGGACTGCGTGCGGTGGAGGACCTGCGCGGCACCGTCGACACCCACGGCAACCTCATGGAGGCCACGGTCAACGCGGTCGCCGACGAGATCGCGGGCGCGGGTGAGCTGGTCAAGGGCAAGACCGGCGGTGTCCCGGTCGCCGTGGTCTCGGGCCTGGGCGACCTGGTCACCGAGGAGGACGGGCCCGGGGCAGTGGAGCTGGTGCGCCCCGCCGACGCCGACCTGTTCCGCTACGGGTCACGCGACGTGGTCCCGGCCCGCAGGACGGTGCGCTCCTTCACCGACCGTCCGGTCGACCCGGGGCTGGTGCGGCGGGCTGTGGCCACCGCGGTGACGGCGCCCGCCCCGCACCACACGACACCGTGGCGCTTCGTCCTGGTGGAGTCGGCGGACACCCGCAAGCGGTTGCTCGACGCCATGCTCCAGGCCTGGGTGGCCGACCTGCGCGGCGACGGGTTCACCGAGGAGCAGATCGCCAAGCGGACCCGGCGCGGCGACGTGCTGCGCGGTGCCCCGTACCTGGTGGTACCGTTCCTGGCCGCCGACGGAGCCCACCCGTACCCGGACGAGCGCCGCGCCGACGCCGAGCGCTCCATGTTCCTGGTGGCGATGGGCGCCGGAGTGCAGAGCCTGTTGGTGGGCCTGGCCATGGAGGGCCTGGGCTCGGCCTGGATCTCCTCGACCATGTTCTGCGCGGGCGTGGTCCGCGAGGTGCTGGACGTGCCGGAGGATTGGCGCCCGATGGGTGCCGTGGCCGTGGGTTACGCCGCCGAGGCACCCAAGGACCGGGCGCCCCGGGACCCGGACGACTTCGTGGTGGTTCGGTAACCCGTACCGGGGCCGCCGAGGCGGCTGCCCCGGCGGCGCGTCCTCTCCCACCGCCCGTCCCCGCCCCGGCATGCTGGGGCGGGGACGGTTTCGGGAGCGCGGGGGTTCGGGTGTCCGTCGAGGAGTACGTGATCGCCACGCTGGTCGTGGTGATCGCGGTCATCGTGGGGCAGTCGGTCGCCGGGCGGGTCCGGATACCCGGCGCGGTGGTCCTGATGATGCTGGGCATGCTCCTGGGCGTCGTGCCCTGGATGAACTCGCTGTCGGTCACCCCCGAGGTCATCCTCCTGGTGTTCTTGCCACCGCTGATCTACAACGCGGCGTTCTTCTCCTCGCCCAAGGACATGCGCGATCTGATGCGGCCCATCATCATGATGTCGGTGGGGATGACCCTGGCGACCGCGTTCGGGCTGGCCGGCATCGTGTACCTCCTCATGCCGGACGTGGGCTGGCCCGCGGCGATCGCCCTGGGCGCAGCGATCGCGCCGACCGACGCTGTGGCCGCCTCTGCCATCCTCAAGCGCGCGGGGACGCCGCGCCGGGTGCTGACCATCCTGGAGGGTGAGTCCCTCATCAACGACGGGGTGGCCCTGACCCTGTTCAGCTTGGCGGTCACTGCCATGCTGCACCCGCTCACCCCCGGGGACGCCTTCCTGGAGCTGGGCAAGGTGGTCGTGGGCGGACTGCTCTACGGTGCCGTGGTCGCCGTCGCGATCGCCTGGGTGCGCGCCCGGATGCGGGACGCCTCACTCCAGCTGATGACAGCACTGATCACCCCGTTCGTGGCCTACATCCCCGCGGAGATGGCGGGGTTCTCGGGGGTACTGGCCGCCGTGGTGGCCGGTTTCTATTTGGGCACCCGCGGGGAGGGTTTGCTGCCGCCACGGGTTCGGGCGAGCGGGCAGACCATCTGGTCCACACTGGTGAGCCTGCTGGAGGCGATGCTTTTCGTTCTTCTGGGCCTGCAGTTGGACGCGGTGGTGGAGTCCGTGCGGGAGCACTTCGCCTTTCTGAACCTGTTGCTGGTGGCGCTGGCGGTGACCGCGGCCGCCATAGCGCTCCGTATACTGCTGATGCTGCTGGTGTTCCCGGTGCAGCGCTTCCTTCCCGGGATGCGGTTGGACGTGTCCGCGTTCCGGGAACGCGTGGCGATCGGCTGGAGCGGCATGCGCGGTGCGGTGTCCTTGGCGATCGCGCTGTCGCTACCGGCGACCTTGGACGGGGATCCGTTCACCGAGAGGGGCGCTCTCGTCTTCGTCGCCGGTGTGGTGGTGATGGGAACCCTGGTCGGGCAGGGGACGACCCTGCCGTGGCTGCTGCGCAGGCTGGGGCTGACCGACGAGGGGACGCGTCATCAGGAGTACTTGAGGGCCGAGTACGAGATGGACTGCGCGGCGGTGCGCAAGGTCGACGAGATGCTCACCGAGGGCGAGATGGACGGTAAGGCCGCGGACGCCATGCGGGAGCGGTACGCGCGGCGGATCGACGAGCTGAAGGGGCTCCTGAACGCCGGGGACGCGAAGCTGGACCGGGCGCGCGAGGACGTTTCGAGCCGCCGGGCCAGGCTCCAACAGGTCAACCAGGCGCGCAGGGACGCGCTGATGGCGCTGTACCGGTCGGGGGAGATCGACCACGACGTGTTCAAGGCCCTCACTCGGGACATGGACATCAGGGACAGCGGGAGCGGAAAGTACGGCCTCTGAGCGGGGTTCGGAGGATGTGGGGCGGCCGCAACACCATTGTCTTAGGGCGGTCGGGGGGCGGTCGGGGGTGGTCAGG
>NZ_BAAGZJ010000046.1:0-58593 GCF_054778635.1 Nocardiopsis nanhaiensis | reverse complement strand
GACGGCGCGCAGCCCGGCCGCGCCGAGGGACGGCGCGGCCGCGGCGGCGGCCGTTTCGAACGGGGATGCGTCAGCGGTAGGGGTCACAGCGGATCAGGATAGAGGGCCAGGTCCCTTCCGCCGACCGGCACCACGAACCTGCGGTCCAGGAACCGGTTGCCGCGCTCACAGGTGGTCTCCGAAACGAACAGGCACACGTGGCAGGCGGCCCCGTGCAGGAAGTCCGCCTGCGCCTGGGGCAGGCGTTCGGCGCACAGGGGGTCCGAGGAGCACCGCATCGCCTCGGACAGCGCCCGCCGCACCAGCCGGGTCAGCCGCTCCGGCTCGGCCTGCGACACCAGCCCGCCCAGGGTGCCCTCGGCGTCGGGCACAGCGGTGTAGATGAGGATCCCGGCCTGCGGGTCGGCCTCGTCCCCGCCGGCGTAGATGCGCTCGGACAGGCTCGCCGAGTTGTACCCGCACTCCAGCGCGATCGTGCGGATCAGCAGGTGGGACAGGGTGTGCAGGGCGATGTAGCGCTCTCCCGGCCAGTACTTCATCGCTTCGAACCCGCTCTTGCGGTGGTTAGGCACCCGGTTGGCGCGGAACGTGGTGTAGGCGTCCCGGTGCAGCTGCATCTCGTCGGAGCCGCCCACCCGCTTCTCCCAGGCCAGGAGCAGGTCCTCGGGCACGCGCAGGAACACGCCCTCGCCGCGCACCTCGCTGGCCGGGAGCCACTCCGGGTCCAGTTTCGACAGCGGGGCCGAGGCCACCAGGGAGGGGTCGTCGGGGTCGGGGGCCTCCAGCCGGGTGAACCCGGTGAGCACCCGCACCTCGCGCAGCCGCTCCACCTGGAGCACGTCGCCGAAGTGGCCGCGCAGCGGCTCCGGCACCCCTCCGGGGTCGCGGCGCACCGCGAAGTCCTCGGTGGTTGCCACCGGCTCGGCGGCCGAGAACACCTTCCACTCGGGGGTGCGCAGGTCCGGGTTGCCCTGCGGCTCCTCCTCCGCGGCGGCGCCGTTCTCCTTGCGCGCCCGCACCTGGGCGACGGCCGCCGACAGGGTGGCGTCGTCCCACTTCTCGAAGTGGCGAAGGGCGGGCACGTTGTTGCGCGCGTACACCAGGAACGCAGGGTCCGGCGGCAGGGTCGCGAACGCCTGGTCCCAGTGCTGTTCCACCAGCGCCGTCAGCTCGTTGTCGCCCGCGGGCGGCAGCGCCAGCGCGGACAGGACCTCCGAGAACCACTGGTTGGAGGCGCCCAGCACCAGCACCTTGGGCTCCTCGTCGCAGCCGCCCTCCTCGAACCGGCGCAGGTGCGGGTGGCGGCCCCGGCAGCGCGGCAGGTTCTCCCGCCCCCGCTCACCGCTGGCATCGCGCAGATTGCGCCACTCACCGCAGCTGAGGCAGGTCAGTTCCACGTTGGCGCCGATGTTGCCGCCCCGGTCGTCCATCTTCAGCCGCGGGTGGCTGGCCTTCGGGCAGACATCGCCCCGGTGCACGAAGTGCCGGTAGGGGAACTCGTCCAGGTGTCCGCCCGCGCACGCCAGCACGAATCGGGCCGCGACCGCCAGGGGTTTGCGGCCCCGGTGGGCGCCGGTGTTGTGCGTGAACCGGGCCTCGTGCGCCCGGCGCGGGTTGGAGTTCTCGAAGGCGAAGGCGTCCGAGTCCAGCTGCCCGAGCTCGTGGCAGGTGGTGCACCGGAACCAGTCGGGGAAGGGCAGGGTGGGTACCCCCACCTTGGAGGCCACCCCGCCCGGGTCGCGCTCCAGCCCCTCGGTCCACGGCGCGGGACGCAGCTCACTCACCTTGCGGTTGCGCTTGTTCTCCCGCACCGCCTGCAGCAGCCGCGGCTCGTCGATGCGCTCCCACCCGTGCGCGTTGGTGTAGTTCCACTCGTCCACGCCGCGCACCAGCACCGCGAAGTTGGGCAGGTCCACCAGGGCGCCCACGCCGCTGGTGAACATCAGGTGGCTGGGCCGGACCGCGCCGACCCGGCGCCGGTAGTTGGTGTCCCTCATCAGCGGCGGGCCCTCCCTTTCGCGGACCCGGACACGGCCGAGTCACCCATCTCGTCACCCTCGTCTGCTTCGTCGGCCTGGTCGCCCTCGGCCTTCGGCGGACGGAACGACCAGGCGGGCGCCTCACCCGGCAGGTCGTACAGGTCGCCGCCGCCGGGCACCAGGAGGTTGATCTCGTTCTCGGTTTCGCGCATGGATATCCCGACGGTGGTGCTCGACCACGGGCCCTCGCCGGGCTTGTTCAGCAGCCCGCGCAGCTGCTGCTTGGCTTCGGTGGAGCGCTCGTAGCCCAGCCGCGCCGAGCCCTCCTTGCCGTTCTTCCAGGTGTCGCACAGCACCTTGATCCGCTCGGCCAGGTACGCGCGGCCGCGCTGGCCGTGGACCCGTTCGGCGCGTTCCAGCATCCGCGCCACGATCGCCGCCACCTCGGGCCCGTCCAGGTCCACGTCGTGCGCGTCGGCGTTGTGCGAGTGCTCCTGCGCCGCGTTGCGCACGGCGGCCACGAACATCGCCGCCGTGCCCCGGTCCAGGGAGCGCCGGGTGAACGGGGTGACGCTGAGCGCCTCCACCTGCCGGTAGAAGGTGGCGTGGTAGTACCCGAAGTCCTCGTAGTGGGCGAGGTCGCGCGGGCGGGTCCAGTTGTACAGGGTCATTACCAGGCCGGGGCGCCTGGCGTCGCGGCCGACCCGGGAGGACGCCTGGATGTACTCGGCGGTGTTCTTGGGCTGGCCGGTGACCACCATCAGCCCGAACCGGGACACGTCCACGCCCACCTGCAGCATGGACGTGGCCAGCACGGCGTCCACCGGGGCGTTGCGTTCGCGCCGCCGGGCGGTGGGCTGGTGCAGGATCACCTGGTTGCCGGAGGAGCGCCCGGCTGCCTTCTTGAAGGCGTTCAGCTCCGTCCCGGTGGCCTTGCGGCGGGCACTGGTGTCGATCTCGGGGTCGAAGCCCTGTTCCAGCCGCTTGAGGACCTCGCTGATGTCCGCGGAGGAGATGCGCGAGGTGAGCTCCTGCACGGTGAACATGCCGGCGGGGCCGAGCCGTTCGGCCAACCCCTTGCTCCGGCCGTGCTTGCGCACCCGCACCGTGATGTCGTCGTCCATGTACCGGCGCATGCCCGCCAGCTCGCGGGTGGCGTTGAAGTACCCGACCATGGTCATGTACGGGTCGGCCGGCTCCCCGTAGGTGTCGAACATCTGCTGCCCGGCCAGCATGACGATCTCCGCCAGCCGGATCTCCGCGGACTTGAGCCGCACCCCGTGCGCGCACACCCCCATGTACCGGCGGCCCGGGTTCTCCTCGGTGACCGGGACCTGCGCGGAGAAGAAGGTGTCGCTGACCTCGGTGACCTGCGGCGGGAAGATCTGCAGGGAGCGGCCGAACACCCCGCGCACCTGGTCCTCGGCGCGCTTGGTGGTGGCGGTGGAGGCCACGGTCTTCGGGGAGGTGCGCTTGCCCGACGGCGTGGTCCAGGAGGTGAGTTCGTCCACCGCCGACTCGAACAGCCCCACGGTGGTGCCCAGGGCGCCGGAGATCAGGTGCAGCTCGTCCTGGATGATCAGGTCCGGCGGGCGCAGCCGCGGCACCGGCCGGCTGTTCACCTTGGGGAGCTTGCCTTTGGCGTTGTGCCGGGCCGCGCACCCGGTCCTGGCGTCCAGGTCGGCGTGCCGGAACCCGTGCCGGGGGCAGTACTGGTCCACCCGCCCGAACAGCATGCCCGCGAACCCCCGCCAGGGCAGCTGGGCCAGCTTGTCCACGGTGGCGATGACCAGGCTCGGGACGTACCGGTAGATCTCCTCGTCCACGGTGAGGATCGGCAGGCCCTCGGGGGAGACCTTCCGGGAGAACGGGCAGGCGTGGGTGCCCTCGGCGTTGGCACAGTGCAGCAGCACCCGGCGGTTCTCCGGGCGCGCCTCAAGGTTCTGGTGGGCGGTGAGCTTCTCCCCGCACCAGGGGCACGACAGGGTCTGCAGCACGTTGGCGCGCTCGCCGCGACCGGCCTCGCGGGCCTCGCTGATCTGCGTCTCCGCCGTGTCGTACCAGTTGGGGGAGACCCCGCCGCCGACCCACAGGCCGATCCGGAACGGCTCCTCGCCCCAGGTCTGAGGGTCCTCGCGGCGCGCCATCTCGGCCGCGCACACCAGCGCCGCGGCCCGCTGGAACTGCTGGGCGGTGAGCAGCCGCAGGGTGTAGCGCATCAGCACCGCCACCCCGGCCAGCCCGCTGCGGGCGTCCTCGCCGGAGCCGACGATGCCCTGCAGGCGGCGGATCGCGAACGTGTAGGCGGTCAGCCCCAGGTAGGCCTCGGTCTTACCGCCACCGGTGGGGAAGAACAGCAGGTCGACGGTGGCGGAGGCGGCGGCCGCCCGCTCGTCGTGGTCGGGGTCGGTGATCGAGGGCAGGTTGAGCAGCACGAACGCCAGCTGGAAGGGGCGCCAGGAGGCGGCACCGGCCCCGCGCTCGCGCACCTCGCGCTCGGCCTCGGGGTAGGACACCTCGGGGTCCTCGCGCAGCTGCGCGATCTGGGTGTGGCGGCGCTGGTCGGCCATGGTCCGGTTGGCGAACCGGAAGGCCTTCAGGGCCTCGCCGTGCCGGGGGTGCGCGGGATCGGCGAGCAGGTCGATCCCGGACCGGATGCGCTCGGCCGCCTGCTTGGCCCGGAACACGGCGGTCGTAGCGGTCTCGCGCAGCGCCTCGGGCAGGTTCGGGATGTTGGCTTCCCGGTCGGCCAGCCAGGAGGCGTACCCCTCGGCGAGCGGGGCCAGCCCGGTGCCCAGCTCGGCCGGTTCGGCGGTGGCCAGGGCGTCCATGGACAGCTCGGCCTGGGCCAGCGCCGAACCCGCGCCCACGTCCGCGGTGGTGGCGGGCACGTCGTGGTGGGGGAGCCAGGTGGTGGTCAGCCGGTGGGCCCGACGGGATCCCGGGGCGACCTCGGCGTCCACGGCGATGTTGCGCCCGTCGGCGTACTTGAGCTGGTCCCGGTAGAGCAGGCGCAGGTGCAGGTCTTCGTACTCGTCGGTGACGGGCGCGGTGTCCTCGAGCGGGTCGTCGACGGGCAGGAAGACGGGGGAGTGCCCGTCCAGGGCGGTGACGGCGAGCCGCGCCTGGAAGAGCCACCGGGTGTCGCCGTTGGGGGTGACGGGTTCGCGGTTGTTGACCAGGGTGATCTCGACCGTGCTGCGGCCCTCGGCGATGCGGGGGCGGACGGTGACGTTCAGGTACACGGAGGGGATGCGGTGGTCACGGTCGGTGAGCCCGACCCGGAAGTCGGTGCGCTTGTCGAGCCGGATCTCCCGGGGGTACTCCTCGGGCTCGCGCGCCCAGGCGGAGGTCTGGCGGCCCTCGTCGTCGAGGCTGCTGGACTTGGCGTACTGACCCCAGGTGGCGGTGACGTGGACGGCGGTGACGTCCGAGGGCACGGCGAAGGCCAGCCCCATGGTGGAAGCCCAGAGGTGTCCCATGTTCTGCGAGGTCACCACCTCGGGGAGCTCGCCGGAGTTCTCACCCTTGGCGTCCCCGGCCGCGCCGTTCTCGGTGTCCAGGACCTCGTCGGCGGCGTCCCGGGAGGACTTGGGGGGCTGGTGCCGCGGGCCGAGCATCCCGACCAGGTAGCGCTCACGCGGGCCGGAGGACCCGACCGGGAGGGCTTCGGTCTCGCCCTCCCAGGGGCCGAGGAGATCGCGCTGGATGAGCTCTTGGAGCTCGCCCCGGACCTGGAAGGAAGAGGCGTCCTCGAAGTGCTGGGGCTCGTCCAGGGAAGCGATCAGCTCGGCCTGACGGCGGGAGTGGAGTTCTTCCTTGGTGAGCTTCTGGGCGGGGTTATTGGGGGAGGGCTTGGCGGAGTCCGAGCCGGAGGTGTTGAGGGACTGCTGTTCCCCGTTGGGGTTGTCGAAGAGTGCGTCGTCAGACATCAAAGAGCGTCCCTTCCTGGGAAGCGGCGGCCTTACGCTTGCCCTTCTTGTCGTGCAGGCCTTGCTTGACCTCTTCGGCGTAGCGCTCGTGGTTCAGTTCGAGCAGGCTGTCGAGGACCTCGCGCTGAGCGGCCGGACCGATGGTGTAGCGGGTTTCGCGACCCACCTTGTGGAACCCGTGGTCGAGCCCGCCGACCTCTGCGATGCGCTCTTCCCAGTCGTAGGCGCGGATGGTGGCCTCATCGATCGCGCGGTGGATGGTGCGCAACTCTTCGATGTCCGGGTCAGTGCACTCGGGGTCGAAGACCAGGTTGTAGGTCTTCGTGAGCCCTGTGTTGCGCGAGAGCATTACGTCGCGGCGGTAGGTGTCGAGGCGTTCGCCGAGTTCGCGGAGTTTCTGGGTGAGTTCAGGCATGGCGAACGTCTCGAAGACATCCGATGGGGTGTATCGGATGCGAGTTTCCAAAGTTGACCCATGCGTGACGGCCCACCAGTAGTGAGGAGAGCTCGAAAGTAGTGCCAGCATGGCAGTGTCTTCGCTTGCGAATACCACCAGTGCGTCGCTAAAAATTTGCCCTGTTGAAACAATGGCAGGAGCCAGGCTTTTTGTGTGCCTGGTAAGGACAATTGCCCGACTTTTTTCTTTAAGTTTCCTGTATAGTTCGAGGGTGGGGCGCTTGTATTGCCACCATTTAGTTCGCACATGCTTGTTGTTGTTTTTTAGCCTCTCGGGGCGAACTTCACGGTAGACCTTGGTGTAGCATTCTTTGTAGCCTTGGGCCTTTTCTTCGCTCCAGTCGTGAAAGTTAATAGCCCACCTGCTTGGTTCCTGTTCCGGGTGGCTTGTGACGTCATTTCCTCCAAGGAATGGGAAGATGACATCATTGTTTTTTTCGTTTTTCCGAATTAGTTCAATGGCTTCGCTTTCGGGCATGGTGAAGCCGAGTCCAAGAATGTAGGTTCCGTAAATGCAGATATCCGCGCTCTCGGTAAGCTTAAATGGCGCACCTTTGATTCTTGACTGGGGGTTCAGTGATGAGTCGATTTTCGAAACACGAACCCCATCTGCGACAATGTGCGAGTCTTTGGCTGTAGGGCTGAGGGTGGTCCAAATTGCGCAGTACTCTAGAGCTGCGCTATTTGAGGGCCAAGGTTTGCTTTTGATGGATTTCCTGATATGTGCTCCGCTGGAGGTGAGTTGATCCAGGGAAACTTCTCGAGTGTCTCCTTGGGCCAAGGTGTTTGTTGCAATGAGTCCAGTTTGGCCCGATGGGTTTAGTGTGGAATGGAACTGGAGCGCGAAGTATGCAACAAGGTCCGCGTTTCCCTTGACACCACTTGCTGTTGTCAGTAGTAGATACTCTCGGTACGCGGGTCCGCTCGATCCGCTGATCTTAGATCCACCAAGGAAGGGTGGGTTGCCAATGACTGCATCAAAACCGCCCTTCTCAAAGACCTCGGGGAATACCAGTGGCCAGTGCAAAGGTTTGCGTTCGAAGGAGCCTTCAGGGCGGTCGCTATCCAGCCACTCCTTGGTCTTCAGTAGAGCCTGAGCTTCGTTTTTGTCCAGGTTGCTCGCTAGCTCAACCGCCTCAGATGAACCCTGGTTCAGCCCTCGTTCACCCTTTGTCGCGTTGGCCAGTGCCGCACCCACAGTCAGATCGGCCAGCAGCTTCAACCGTCCCGTTTCCAACTCTGTTTCGCCCAGTACGGCACGCTTACGGTTCAACCCTTCCAGCGTGGTGCCGTCGATCTCGGTGAGCTTCCGACGGCTCTCCGCCACCCGGCCCACCAACTCCCGGATACCTGACGTGAAGTCGATCAGCGCGTTGTCGTCACCATGCAGCTTCCGACCCTTCTTCGGGTCCATGTGCATGTACTCGATCTGCTCCAGAGACGTGATCCCCAGCAGCGAGTCCCCAGCTGCCAACTTGTCATCCAGGAAGGTGAACGGCCGCTGTGGGTCCATCGACACCAGCCACAGCGACAGCTTGGCCATTTCCACGGCCATCGAATTGATGTCCACCCCGTACAGGCAGTGCTCGATCACCTGCCGCCGGGCCTCGATGACGACCGGGTCGTCGTCCTCGCGCAACCCGTCGCCCGCGGTCTCGTAGCCCTCGATCCGCGAGTCACCCTCGGCCGTCCATGCCTCGATCAATCGGTCGCCCAGGTAGCGCGCCGCCGCCACCAGGAACGCCGCCGAGCCCATCGCGATATCGGCGACCTTCAGGTCCAAGATCTCCCGGCTGCTCTTGAGCTTCCATTCCCCCGTGTCGGCGGTCTGCAGCGGTCCCGGCTCGTAGACCAGCGGCTCCAGCGCACCTTCCACCACCTCCTCGGCGAGGAACCTCGGGGTGTAGTGCGTCCCGGTGTTCTTCCGCAGCGCAGACTCGGTGACGTACAGCTCTCCGGGCCGGACCAGCATCGGCAGGCCGCGCAGGTCGGTGCGGATGATCCGGTAGAACCGCAGCAGCCGCTCCGCCAGCTCCATCTCTCCCCTCGGCACCACACCGCGCAGCTGTTTGCGGGCCTCCTCCTGTTCCTCCCGGGACAGCGGTGCCAGCGCCTTGGCCAGCTTCTTCGGGGTGCCGATCCCGGAGGCCTTGTACTTGTCGGCTAGTGTCTTGGCCAGCTCCTCGACGTCGGTGGTCCCGGCGGCCAGCTCCTCCAGCTCGCGCAGGACCACCTCTTCTTCGGCGCCTTCCTTGCCGACCAGCCCGACGACCAGCTCACCGGCGCGGAAACCGTCGAAGGACAGCAGGCCCTCGTACACGTAACCGATCTGTTCCACGTCCAGGGCGCGGAAGGACAGCTTGCGCGGCTCGCGCTTACGCCCGCGCCCGACCTGGACGTACTGCACGGACTTGAGCATGTGCAGCACGGTGCGGTCGTCGATGTCCAGCGGCAGCCAGGGGAAGGTCTCCGGGTTGAACAGCGAGCCGTCGTGGGCGTGCATGCGTAGGCGGGGGTGGTCCACACCGTGGTAGACCGCGTTGAACAGGGCGATCAGCCGGTGCCAGCCCTCGCTGCTGTTCTCCAGGTCCTGCTCGGTGCCCGCGCGCACCCGGTTCCGCAGCTCGTCGTAGAGCTTTCCGGCCGAGTAGGACCGCGCGTACAGGTCGTTGTCGGAGGGCAGCAGGCCGCGTTCCTCGGCGAACAGCAGGAACACCACCCGCATCATCACCGACACCGCACCCCGGTACACCTCGTGGGCGTCGACGTGGCTCAGCCCGCGCTCACCCCGCGCCACGGCCCGGGTGTCGGCGCGGCCGATCGCGGAGACCAGCAGTTCCACCGCCTGGCGGACCTGGACGCCGAGGGCCTCGGTGACCTCTTCCTGGGAGTCCATGCTCTTGGCGAGCAGCTTGACCAGGGTCTCGTCCTCGGGCACCTGGAAGAAGCGGCGGCGGTTGAGTAGGGAGTGGAAGGCGTAGAGCACGTCGCGCTCGGCCTGGTCGGGCCAGAGCACCGCGTCGAAGACCACCGTGGTGGTCACCCCGCCGCGCGGGGCCCACACCAGCACCCACCAGCGGCCGTCGGTGGCCAGGCCCAGCTCCACCCCGTGGTGGCGGCACAGCTTGGCCAGCCGGTCCACCGGGGCGGCCGACCAGGATTCGCCCTTGACCCGGGCGGTGGGGACCTGTCCGGCGGGAAGCACCAGCCCCAGCAGCCGGACGCTGTCGGCCTTCACCTCACCGGGCCCGCCCTCCGGACCGCCACCGGCTTCGGCCGCTGCACCGGCATCGGCGGCGGCGTCGGGGGTGGTGAGCACGAAGGACGGCGTCACAGACGTGTCGTGTTCGGCCACCTCCATGGCCAGCGGTTCCAGGCCCTCGGTGCGCAGGGTGTCCTGCCAGCCCAGCAGGTCGCCGAGCACGTACCGCACCCAGGCGTCCTGCCCGCCGGTGACGTCGCGCTGCCAGCGGGCGTGCGCCCTGCGCAGGTCGGCCCGCTGCTCCGGGGGCAGCGGCTCCAAGCCGTTGGGCCACTCCTCCAGCAGGACGGGCAGGGTCAGGAACGGCCCGTCCACCTCCACCAGGTCCAGCCAGTTGCGGTGCTGTTCGGCGCTGTCGCGCCCCGAGCGGCGCTGGGGGTTGCTCATCGTGTGGCCTCCTTGCGCGGAACGACGAAGACGACGGCGACGGGGAAACGGTGCGGCGTCGGGTCGGCGTAGCGGGCCGTGATGGCCTCCAGCTCCCGGTCGCGCTCGGCGGCCAGGGACTCCAGCCTCCGCTTCCAGTTCTCGCGGTCCTTCCGGTACTGTTCGCGCTCTTCCTTGGTCTTGGCGGTGACGTCCACCTGGCTGAACAGGGCGTTCTCGTCGTCGTCCTTGTCCAGCTCGTGGCGGAGGGTGTCGGCGAACTGGTCCAGTACCGACGTCACACGCTTGCGCTCATTGTCCTCGCGCTGGCGCAGCCGGTTCTCCAGCGCCTCGGTGCGGGTGTCGGCCCGCCACTCGATGGCCCGTTCCAGGCCCGTGCGGCCGCCGGCCCGCTCCCAGCGTTCACACACTCGGGTCCACACCGGCTCCGAGAGCGGCATGCCGCCGTCCAGGGCCCGGTTGAGGACGCCGCCCAGGGTGGTGAGGTTCTCCAACCGGCGGAACCGGCCGGTCTGCGGCAGCCAGCCGCCCGCGTGCAGGACCTCCTCGTGCAGGCGCAGCCCGTCCGCGCCCACCAGCACGAACCGGGTGTAGGCGCCCACCAGGACGTCCTCCAGCTCCGGGTCGTCGCTGACCACCGCGGTGACCCGGTTCAGGCCCAGGTGCTCGTTGGACACGGCCGCGCGCAGCAGCCCGGTGGACATCGACACCAGCGGGTGGTTGAGGTGGGCCAGCACCACGTCGTCGCGGCCCTTGGCGACCTGCGCGTCGAAGGCGACCGGCAGCTGGCGGGGGACGGCGCCCTTGCCCGCCTTCTCCGGCAGCTTCTCGGTGAGCCCGGCCGAGGCCCGCACCCAGGAGTCGGAGAAGGACGGCACGTCGTACAGCCCGTCGGCGGCCTCCTTCTCGTCCAGGTGGGGGCGGAGCGAGGGCTGGTTGGCCAGGTCCAGGGCGGTGTCCACCACCCGCTTGACCCGCTCGGGGGTGATGGCCAGGTGCTCCACGGTCTCGTCCAGCCGCTGGCGCAGGCGGCGCACCTGGTCGCGGATGTTGCTCTCGGCGGCGAGGCCGTCCTTGGACTTGGCCTTCGCGGTCTCGGCGTCCAGGTCGGTGCTCTGGCCCAGCATGCGGCGCTGCACGGCGTCGGACATCACCGCGTTGACCGACCCCAGGTCCTCCTCCATGCGGGCGACCTTGGTGGCCACCCGGGACAGGAACTCCAGGTCGGCCTCGAAGGAGTCGACGGCGTCCTCCCAGCCGGTGCCCACGAAGTGCCGGATCTGGGGCACCTCGGTCTGCCCGTACCGGTCGATGCGGCCGATGCGCTGTTCCAGCTTGTTGGGGTTGAACGGGATGTCGTAGTTGATCAGCCGGTGGCAGTGCCGCTGCAGGTCGATGCCCTCGCTGGCGGCGTCGGTGGCGAGGAGGATGCGCACCTTGTGCTCGGAGGGGTCCTTCTGGAAGGCGAGGCGCAGCGACTCGCGGTCGTCGGTGTTCATCGCGCCGTTGAGCAGCTCCAGGCGGCCGTCACCGGCCAGGCCCTCCTGCCGGAGCAGGCCCTCCAGCCACGCCTGGGTGTCGCGGTACTCGGTGAAGACCACCACCCGCTCGTTGGTCCAGAGTTTGCCGTCCGGCTTGCAGATCGCGGTGAGCTCCTTGATGAGCTCGCGGGCCTTGGTGTCGGGCTGGGCCTCGTGCGTCTCGGCCCACCGCAGCATCCGCTCCAGCAGCGACGCCTCGGTCTGGTCGGCCTCCGGCTGGAGCGGGCCGCTGCGGTCCAGCGCCTCGTCCTCGGCTTCGGCCAGGTCCTCGTCGTCGAAGGTGGCGGTCTCGTCCCACCAGTCGTCGATCCAGTCCTCTTCGGCCTCGTCGAAGGGGAGCGCGCCGCTCTCCCGGGAGCGCAGGGTCTCCCGGTACACCTGCACGGTGTGCCGGAACGCGGCCGGGCTGGAGAACAGGCGCTTCTTCAACAGCAGCGTCACCAGGTCCGTGGCGCGCCTGCCCCTGCCGGTGGTGAGCTTGCGGCCGCGCAGCTCCGCGAAGTCCTTGAGCAGCGCGTGGATCTCCCGTTCGCTCTCCGGATAGGTCACCGGGATGGCGCGTGCGTCGCGCTTGCGGAAAACCGGGTTGCCGTCGGCGTCGGTGATCTGCGTCTTGAGCCGGCGCACCACCGTCTCGTCCACCGCGTTCTGGCTCGGCGGGACGCCCCGGGCGAAGCGCTGGTCGTCCAGGATCTCCAGCAGGGCGGTGAACGACTGCTGGTAGCCGTTGTGCGGGGTGGCCGACAGGAACAGCCGGTGGGTGAAGTGCGGGGCCAGGCGGCGCATCAGCTTGGTCTGCTGGGAGTCGACCGCGTACACCTGCTTCGGTGCGGAGGGGGCCACGTGGTGGGCCTCGTCCAGGATGAGGAGGTCGAAGGTGCGCGGGTAGCTCGGGCCGTCCGCCGGCAGCACCTCGTCCAGCAGCCGCTGGGCCTTGGCGCCGCGCAGCCAGGGGAGACTCACGATGGTGAGCGGGTGCACCTTGAACGGGTTGGCGGCGCTGCCGTACTCGCGGCGCACCTGGGCGGCGGTCTCGGAGTTGACGACGGCGAAGTCCAGGCCGAACTTCTCGGCCATCTCGTCCTTCCACTTCACCGTCAGCCCGGCCGGGCACACGATCATGATCCGCTGGGTGCGGTTGCGCAGCAGCAGTTCCTGCGCGACCAGCCCGGCCTCGATCGTCTTGCCCAGGCCCACGTCGTCGGCGAGGAGGAGGTTCACCCGCGGGGCGCCGACCGCACGGGAGACCGGTTCGAGCTGGTAGTCCTCGATCGCCACCCCGGACCGGAAGGGAGCCTGCAGGTTGCGCACGTCCGCGGAGGTGACCGCCGACCAGCGCACGGCGTCCAGGAAGGCGGCGAGCTGCTCGGGCGCGTCCAAGCCGCCCGCGGCGATCTCGGGAAGCGCGCCCTCGGGGAGGGTCTGGCGTCCGGCCTCGATCTCCCAGAGCACGTCCAGGGTCTGGCCGTAGCGGCCCTCCTCGACGCTCTGGAGGCTGACCATGGTGGCGCCGTCGCTGGGATCGACCGCGCTGACCACCCACTTCTGTCTGCGGACGCGGACCAGAGAGCCCGGTTGGGGGAGTTCGTCGGTCGTGGCTGGCATCGTTGGGCTACCTCGTGCCTGTCAAGGGGTGTCACCTGGGTTCACGGATAACGCTATGGCCGACGGAGGGGTCCGTCGGCCACTGAGATCCTATTGTTAACCAAGTTCACACGCAAGACGTGTAGGTTGTCCCCAACGCCCGACACCGTCGGGCCCGTGAACCAGGACGGTGCGCACCGTCCCGCGGTTTACCCAGCGTGAGAACTGGGAGAGAGGTCGGGCCGAAGGTCCCGAGCGGGGCACCCGGTCCCTCCCCGGCCCCGGAGGTTGCGATGACACGCAGTACCGGAGAACCCGTCCACAAACGACGCCCACTGTCCGTCGGTATCGGACACACCGGAAACCCCTGCGAATACCCGGGTGCACGGACAGGAACGCGATCCTGTCCACCATCTGGGAATGTCCCGACAGTCGAGCCGCTGACCAGAGCTTCAGGACACTGTCTGACTAACACAGGAAGATACGGCGCAACCGTTCTGCTGGAGCCCCAAAGCTTGTCCCTCAGTCACGAAAGCCGCCTCGGGGCTCCGGGCGAAGGGCGCTCCACGCGTGAGGGATTCGAGGGATTGCTTTCGTGGTTGGTTTGCCGTGATTCAAGTGTTTTCTTTCCTGCTGTCCGGTGTATAGATCTGTGGATTTAGCTTGGTAAAAGTTTCAGTAGAGGAGTGTAACAACGTGGGCGGTAAAAGTAATTATGGTGCTTCTGTGGGGGATCTATGAGTCTAGCTTTTGGTGGATCTCGATTCGGTGATGAGTTTGTAGTTGCGCGGGATGATTTTTCTGCCCTCCAGATTCGGCCTGGCGAAGACGGGGTTTTTCACTTCTTCTATGATGCTGAAAAAAGGAGGTTGATCAAGCACTTTGTGATTCATGAACGTCCTAGGGTGGACACCTTGTGTGACATTACTCTGATCAAGAAGGATGGTAAATACGATCCTCGAGTGAAAATCTGGAAAAAAGATAAGTCGAATGCGTCGAAGTCCGCTCTCGAGGAAAAAATCTCGGGCGATGTCCATGTGAAAACCGTCAAGGCTTCGGTCAATGCTGGGGACGATTCTGAATCGTCTTATAATTTTTGGAAACTTATCCAGTTCTTGCAGAGCTTTGCGGATGTAGATGTACCAAGCAATGACTTCCGTGTTGTTTCCGGCGGTGTGGCTCAGCTTGCAAAGAGTCTTGGTGGCGAAGACAAGTCCACCATTGTAGAGGCTGTTCGTATTTCCCTCGGTGGCTCGATCACCGAAGAAGACCTTCAGATTATGAGTAACAGGAAGGAGCAGCTCAACGTCTTTGAGAGGATGTTGAACGATGTCAGTTTCTTTGAAGAGGAGCGCTCTCGACTTGGGAAAGATGGGGGGAAATCTGGAAAGGAGGCTGTTTGGCAGAAGTTCTTTGAGGCCAATCAGTGGATTTTTGGATACGGGTTGAATTTAGTATCATTTGAGCCGCTGGATGAATCTAAGCTTGAGCGCATTACTACCGGGGCCAGTATTTTCACTGGTGCTGGTAAGCGGGTAGATGCAATCATGCGGACCCGTGGCGTTGTGAGTAGCCTGGCATTCTGTGAAATCAAAACGCACGAGGCCCCGCTGCTGGAGAGGAGGCTTTACCGAGACCCGGATGTGTATCAGGTTTCGAAGGAAGTGAGTGGTGGACTGTCTCAGATTCAGAAGACTGTCGGAAAAGCACTTGACCAGCTTTCCCGTCAAATTCATGACCTCCACGAAGATGATGGAACGCCGACCGGTATTCAATTTTCTACTGTCAAGCCGCGTCAGGTGCTGGTGGTGGGAAATCTTGCTGAGTTTCGAGTCGATGGAGCGCTAAATCCAGAGAAGATGTCAACTTTTGAATTTTATCGAAACTCCATTCGAGACGTTGAGATCATCACCTTTGATGAACTATACGAGAGGGCTCGATTTATTGTGCGGGATCGCTAGATCTTCGGCTTGGGATTAATGCTCATCTCAAGAGCCGTCGGTGTGCTTGTAACAGATGAGGATGCAGGCAATGCCGAGCATGGCCAGGAAGGCGGAGGCATTGCGCTCCCAGCACACGTTCAACCTGCGGTAGGAGCCCAGCCAGGCAATGGAGCGCTCGATCTTGTACCGGTGCCGGTCCAGACGCTGGGAGGGCTCGGTCCCGGGGCGGGCGATGGGCACACTGATCTGGCGTTCGCACAACCAGTGGTGCCGGTCGCGGGAGTGGTAGGCCTTAACTGCGCTGCATGTCGAAGACGTCGCTTCCTGGGCCAGTTACCAGGTGTTCTCGTTCCCTCATGCGTGCCGAGCTGGATGCACTCTTCTTGCACACCCGGATGGCAGAGGCGAGGATCTCGCTCGCCAACCCCCTGATCGACGGCGGAACTTCACCGCCATCCTCACCTCGCGTCCCGGGCATCGCCCCGGCACACTTCACCCTGATCTGCTGAGCACGAGGCCCCGCCCGCTATCTCACAGCAGGCGGGACCGAACACATGTGGGCTCCTGCCGGGAGTCATTTTCGGTACCGTAAACGATCCTGACCAGGGAGTTCACCGGTAGTTCGGGGAGGGGTGCTACCGGAGGTTGTCCTTGGCGGCGTCGATGAGGGCCTGCCACTCGTTGGCGGCGAAGAAGAGTGCGCCGAGTTCACGGTTCTGGGTGTCCCGAACTCCGGTGAGAGACCCTTCCGCGACCTCGACACATTCTCCATGTGCGGCACTGTAGCTGGCGGTGTGCCAGGGAAAATGAGCGATCTCCGCGCAGGCAGCTTCGCTCTGTGAGTAGCTGGACTTGAACCAACTTGTCATCCAGTCTCCTTGGAAGTCCTGTCAAGGGTGGTGTTGAGGAGGGCCTGCCATTCGGCTGCGGGGAAGAGCAGCACGCCAAGGTCGCGGTGCTTGGTGTCTCGTACAGCAGTGCCATGACCCAAATCGGCCACTTCGACACAGTCCGACGAAGTCCCGCTGTAGCTGGACTTGCGCCAGTTCGCTGTGTACCGCTGCATGGTTACTCCTTCTCCAAAGCTTGGGCGTACCGGTCTAGGAATTCGATGGTCTGCGCAGGTCGCCAGGCATCGGCGAGCAGTCGTTCGAATACGTCGGTGTGTCGCTCCAAAGCTTCCTGATCGTCCCAGAAGAGACTCGTGTTGTCGGTGATGGTGACCAGGACCGACAGCTCATCCAAGGTGAGCAGTGTGAACTTCCCAATCTCCAGTGCGGCGTGCGCCCCCGCTTCGAAGGGCAGAACCTGGAGAGTGACGTTTCGCTGCTCGGAGACCTGGATGAGGTGCCGAATCTGTTCGGCCATCACCTTAGACCCTCCGACGGTGGTCTGGATCGCCGATTCGCTGATGATCGCCCAGAGATGCGCGCCCCGTTCCTCCCAGTTCGTCTGCCGGGTGAGTCGGACTTCCACTCCCGCGTCCACGACCTCAGGTGCGGCGCTGGGCATCGTGCCCTTGAAGAGGGCTCGTACGTAGGCCTCAGTCTGCATCAGACCTGGGATGAGTACGGGCTCGTAGGTCCGGATGCGCCGTGCTTCGTTCTCGAGGCCGATGTAGGTGCCATAGTCTTCCGCGACTCCGCTGGACTGCCACCAGCCTGAGGAGCGTGCTTCCTTGCGCACATGCAGGAAGCGCTGGATGGCCTCGGCGTCAAGCTCGTAGAACTCCAGGATGCGCTCCAGGCTGCCCGGTCCCGGGATGGCGCCCTCGACTCCGGGTGTCTCCCAACGCGAGACGGTGGAGACGTTCACCTTGATGGCGCGGGCCACTTCGGAAAGCTTCTTGTCTCCACGCAACTTGCGCAGATCGGTCGCAAGCTGCCATTGGGCGACTGTGGGGCTCATCGTCATGTCTTCCATACTGCCCCGGCTCTTCGGCTCAACAAAATTCTCCTGGGGAATTTGTAGATGCAGATTGCATCTGAGGGTTTCCTGGTATCTACTGTAGTCATCCACCGACCCTCAGTGGACTTGGGGTCGGACAGCATCGAGGAGGTCATCTGTGGCTGGTGAGCTTGGGATACGTGTGCAAGAGGTCGGAGTGAGCTGGGAGGGGTTCGGGGCGCGGGTGTGGTCCGCCCGCCGAGGGCTCGCCCTCTCACCCGGTGACCTCGCGGTGCAGGTCTACGTCACCGTCGAGATGCTCCACGAGATCGAATCAGGCGCCCTCGACCCAGGCCGCCGCGTCGCTCAGGACCTGGACCGGGCCCTCAACACCGGTGGCGATCTCTGGGACGCCTGGGCCGGCGCCCATCTGGCCACCCTCCTCCAGGGCCGTGTCACCATCACCGACGCACTCCCCGAAGCCTTCCAGGTCCGCGCCTTCGCGCCCCTCGTCCTGCCGGACCCCTACCTCACCGACGCCTACGCCACCGCGCTCCACCGGGCCGAACGCCCGATGGCCTCCGCCGCCCTGGACGAGGACCGCCCGCACCTGGCCCGGCTCCTGCCCACCTCCGGCGGCGCCCCCTACCACTGCCTGGTCGTCGACGAAGGCGCGCTCACCCGCACCCTCGCCTGCCCCGACACCACCCGCGCCCAGCTGGTGCACCTGCACCGGCTCGCCCAGGCCGACCGCATCACCGTGCACCTCATCCCGACCGGCACCCCCTACCACCCCGGCCTGCGCGGCGCCTTCTGGACGCTGTCCTTCTCCCCGGCCCACACGCTCGTCTACACCCCGCACCCCTGCGGCCCCGGCCACCTCATCAGCGAGGCCACCACCGTCAAGGCCTACACCGACCTCTACGCCACCCTCCAGGGCGTCGCGCTGTCGGCCGACGACTCCCTGCACCGCATCACCGAGATCGCCGCGCGCGTGCCCACACCTGAGCGCCGCGCGCTGCATCCCTCAAACCCCGGCACCTGAACCCGGCCCCCTGAAACCACGCACGAAAAAGCTCTGGCGGGCGCTACCAACACCCCCAGAGCAGGCCGACCCAATTTCCAACCATGTGAAAAGCAGAAAGCGAGATCGACATGTCCATTGTGCCGCACGCCCGCGCCGGGATCCACACCCCCACCACGCCCTTCACCGGGCGCCGCTGGCCCTCCCGCGTCTACCCCGGCGACCTCGCCCAAACCGCCTGGGTCCGCTCCGACCTGGCCGCCGACCTCGCCCGGCTGGCCGGAATGACCACGCAGGCCAGCGAGAACATCGTGCTGTGCGCCAGCGAGATGTTCGCGAACTCGTGCGACCACTCGCGCTCGGGTCAGGACCCCGAAGGGCGCGTCATCCGCACGCTGCACATGCCCGACGCCTCCACCCTCCAGGTCGCCGTCGTCGACGACGGCACCCGCACCGACACCAGCGGCGGGACCGCGCCCGCACGGCCCCAGATCCCGCACCAGCGCACCCTGCAGGAGTGGACCGAGGCCGAGCGCGGCCGCGGCTTGCTGATCATCCACCACCTGGCCGACCGGTGGGGCACCCGCTCGGTGCTGGATTTCCCCTTCTGCGAAGGGCTGGGCACCGTTACCTGGGCCGAGTTCACCCTCCCCGGGCTCCCCGCCTTCCCCGCCCGCGAGGTGGCCCGGTGAACGCCCCCAACCGGGTGGACCCCGGGGTGCGCCAGGTCCTGACCGCGCCCCGGGGACAGCGCTTCACCCGCACCCGAACCGGCGCCCGCGCCCCCGCCCGGCCGCCCACCCGGGAACAGCGCCTGCTGGCCCAGATGGCCGACAACCCCCGCGTCCAATACCGCAGGGAACACGGCACACTCCCGCACTGGATGAAGGTCGCCGCGGCCCGCCGCCAGCAGGCCGACCGGCCTCCGAACCACCCCGACCCACCCGACCCGCCCACGACGCCCGCCCCGACCACGCCGCCCGTACCGCCCACTCCACCCGGTCCACCCACTCCGCGCGTGCCGCGCCCCCGCCCGGCCCCCGAGCAAGACCCTTTCCCGCCCCGCCCGCGCAGCCACCGCAAACCCCGCCGCACCGGCTGGAAACTCCTCGCCTACACCCTGGCCGCCACCACCGGCGCCGCGGCCCACCACCTGACCACCCTGTGGTGGTGACCGCTCCGCACAGCACCGGCCGGGCGGCCCCCACCGCCCGGCCGCCACTCTTCCAACCCCCGGTTGTCCACAGCCCCGACACCGGGCCTCGCGCGCGCCCCCGCGAGTCCCTAACGTTGTCGGTATCGGGGGACCTCACTCCCCGACCGCATCCCCCTGCCCACCTCGAACACGCTGCGCACCCGCGCCCCCTCTTCTGGTGGCCTCTGATTTCATGGGATTACCACCGTGCGAGATCCACTGAATAGGGGGAGTTTGCGGCTTATCGTTCGTTCTTGAACACGGGGATGCCGCGCTAGGCTCTGTGGGGTGACTGACACCTCGATTCGCACCAGGTTCGCTCCGTCCCCGACCGGCATGTTCCACGTGGGCAACGCCCGGTCCCTGCTGCTGAACTGGGTGGTCGCACGACAATCCGGTGGACGTCTGGTGTTGCGGATCGAGGACACCGACGCCGCCCGCTCCCGCCCTGAGTGGACCGAGGGCATCCTGGCGGCGATGGCGTGGCTGGGTGTGGACGCCACCCAGTACGAAGGCCCCTACTCCCAGACCGACTACGCAGACAAGCACACCGAGGCCGCCCAGCGTCTACTCAAGGAGGGCCTGGCCTACTACTGCGACTGCACCCGCGACCAGGTCCAGGCCCGCCGCGACAACCCCAACCTGGGCTATGACGGGTTCTGCCGTACCCGCGGCCTCGACGCCGGACCGGGGCGTGCGCTGCGTTTCCGTGTCCCCGAGGGCGGCCCGACCGTGGTCGAGGACAAGATTCGCGGCCGGGTGGAGTTCCCGCACGAAGCACTGGAGGACTTCGTCATCGCGCGCGGTGACGGCAGCGCCCTGTTCGTCCTGGCCAACGTGGTGGACGACGTCGAGATGGGCATCACGCACGTCATCCGAGGCGAGGAGCACCTGTCCAACGCCCCAAAGCAGCAGTTGCTGTGGGAGGCGCTGGGACACACCCCACCGGTGTGGGCACACGCCCCTGTCCTGGTGAACGACAAGCGCCAGAAGCTGTCCAAACGGCGTGACAAGGTCGCCATGGAGTCGTACCAGGCCGAAGGCTTCCTGCCCGAGACCATGGTCAACTACCTGATGCTGCTGGGCTGGGCACCGGGTGAGGACCGGGAGATCATGCCCATCGAGGAGATGATCCCGCTCTTCGACCTGGCCGACGTCAACTCCTCACCCGCGTTCTTCGACGAAAAGAAACTACGGGCCTTCAACGGTGACTACATCCGTGCCCTGGACGCGTACGAGTTCGTGAAGCGCTGCGCCCCCTACCTCGAGGGCGAGGACGCACCGTGGCGGCAGGAGGCCTTCGACGCTGAGGTGTTCGCACAGATCGCGCCGCTCGCACAGAGCCGGGTGGCGGTGCTCAGCGAGATCGTGCCCAACGTTGACTTCCTGTTCCTGGATGAGCCGGTCTTCGACGAGAAGAGCTGGGCCAAAGCCATGAAGCCCGGCATCGGTGCGGAGATGCTCACCGCCGCGATCGCTACCTACTCGGACGAGTCCTTGGCCTGGGACGCCGAATCCCTCAAGGGAGCCCTTGAGCAGGCCGGGGCCGCCCAAGGGCTCAAACTCGGCAAGGCTCAGGCGCCGGTCCGCGTGGCGGTGACCGGACGCACGGTCGGCCTCCCGCTCTTCGAATCCCTGGAACTGCTGGGCCGGGAGCGCACCTTGGAGCGTCTGCGCGTGGCGCTGGACCGCCTCAACTCCTGACGCGCCGATCTTAGACGCGCGGCCAGCAGAGGAGAAGCAAAGGCTTTCAGAAGGTCTGACGCGGAGGGCCCGTTCCGTTGCCCGGTGAGCACCCAGCGCACCGGATGCGGGGGCGGGCCCTCAGCTTTGCCGCGAATCCAGGCACCCAGCCACAGACAGGCCTCCTCAGATCGGGCAGGCGGCGGTTCGTAGTCGATCGCAGCATCGGTGAGTGCCCGGCATAGCCGCGCCTGCTGAACCAGTGGCCGCGGATAGTGCGCAATGGTCCACTCAATGGCGTGCGCGGGGGAGTTCGGACAGCGGTCTCGTAGCTCCTCCGTAGCCACTTCCGCGGGCAGGGCCGCGGACATCTTCCGGTCCAGAGAGCCCAGGCGGCGTTCGTCGAGGATGCTGTCCCCGTACCGAGGCAGGTACCTGTTGACCCGGCCCACCAGCGCAGAGAAGTCGGTGGGCCGATCGGGTGACCGGGGGCGGGACAGGTAGGGCTCGGCCAGGAAGTACCGCAGCGCGGAGGGCCTGACACCCCGTTCAAGGAGATCGGCGACTCTGGTCGCTTCGGTCGGCTTCGCCAGCAGCTTAGGTAAGAACACATGGGCGGGCGGGTGCTTTCCCTCAGACAGGGCCCAGTACAGACGAACCTGGATGGGTAGGGCGTCGCGCTTGTCGGCTCCCCTGACGATCAGGTTGGTGCGCTGGTCGATGTCGTCCACGACTGTGGCCAAGTGCCACAGGGCACGTCCATCACTGCGCATGAGAGGGATCATCCTCCGCTGCGGCGACAGGGCCGTAGTCGCGTTCACGGCGGCTGACGCGGTCAAAGCTCTTGGGCAGGCCCCGTGTGCGGCCATGTACCGATCGACAGCGGTGACGTCAAGGCAGGGAAGCCCTCGGCTGATGACCACGAGCTCTCGGGAGTCAAGTAGACGTAGGGCCTGCCGGTGCCGATCGCCCCGCTTGCTTTGCCGGACGGCAGTGTCCTCATCATCGACCGGTATCCGAGCCACGTGCTTGACCTCGCGGAGCAGAGGGACGCGGTGTGCGTTGTGGCTGCGGAAAGGGTCGCTGTCATCCCACCTGATCGTCACGTGTGCCTGTGCGCCGAAATACCGTGCGGAGCTGTTGGCGAGCAGGGCGGTGAGCAAGTGGGTCCTGAGAACCCCGATGCGGAATGACGCGTGGTTGGGGGAGAGGCCCAACCGGGTTCGAATTCCATCAGAGGAAGCGGCGACGAGCGCTGGATGTACAAACCAAGGGTGGGGGCTGGCCATCGATCATCACCCGCCCAACATGCCGCACCACAGGGGGACCGTGGTGACCGTCGGATGCGGGTGTGCGTGACCGAACCTGCCGCCCTCGCCGAACTCCTCGCCGTGGTCAGCACAGACCACCACCAAGGGGTGCCGGTCTTCCAAGCTCGAGAACAGTTCGCCCAGGCGACTGTCCGCCCACATCAAGGCGCGGCGTTGCATGTCCAGGAGTTCCTCGACATCCTCACCGGTGAGGGCACCGCGGGGGGCGTTCTCCCGGGCGTCGTGCAGTTGGTAGAGGCGTCGGAGGAGGGCCCTGTTCCGGTCGGTGAGAGGGCTGAACGGGGTCGTGTAGGGAATGTGCGTGCTGGAACAGTTGACGAACAGGAAGAATCGTTCGGCATCCAGACACAGGTCCGCGAGCATGCGGGTGTGAGCCAAGGGCAGGGTCTGGTACCTATCGAGAACACGCCGCTCCAATCCGTCCGGGGCACGGGAGGGCCTTCCGAAGTAGTGGAACTCCGGAAACAGCCGCGGCAGGCTGTTCGCCGAGTCTGAGGAATCGAAGAAGCTGACACCTCCCGCGCCCAAGACCCGATGGCCCTGAGCGGTGTAGTGGTCCATCAGGGCGGGGCCGTCGAAAGGAACGGCGACATTGCGCGTAGAGCTTCTGGCCGCGGCCGAACGCCAGACAGCGTCCACGCGGTGCCCGCCGAGCCTGAGGGAGCCGGAGACCGAACGGGGAAGGAAGCCGTTGAACAACGCGGCGTGCGCGGGGAGCGTGTAGGTCCCGGGACTCTCGGCCCGCAGCAGCGGAGCGACCTTCTCCAGGTTCGGTGTATGTGTGCTCGCCGCGACGTCGTATCGGCAGGAGTCAAGGGTGACGAGGATGACGCTGCGGTCGGCCAGGTCGTTGTCCGTCATCGGTTCACACCTCCAGAACCAGCGACGGGTCACGGAAGCGGTCGATGGGGGACAAGGCGAGCAGTCGGCTGGAGAGCAGCGGGAGTTCGGCCAGGGTGGCGGTGGTCAGTTCCTCGACGGCACCGCGGTCGAGTCGGCTGTCGCTCTGGGCCAGGCGGACACCGACGAACGATGGCAGGTCCAGGCGGTCACCGTTGCGCGACACGAGCACGACCTCATTGGGCGCGCCGAGTTTGGAGTGGATCCGGTCCGACAGGCGAGCGGCGGCGAGTGTGTACAGCTTGCCGGTGTGGTGCATCGGGTTCTTGCCGGCCAGGGCCTCCACTCCCGCGCCGCCGCTGGCGGAGATCACGCCGTTGGCCTTGTTGCCGCGCCCGACGAGCCCGCAGTCACCCTTGCCCAGTGAGGTACCGAACGGCGCAAGGTAGGCGCTGCTGCCGTGGTCCTTGGTATTGACACTCAGTCGCGTGAGCGATGGAAGCCGCCGCACGGTCGGGTGCTCGTTGATGAAGGCGTCGAGCCGCTCGTGAGCCTCAGCTACCAACGCCCTGTACTCACGGTGCGAGCCGACCGCTTCCGGAAACACGGGAAGGCAGACCGTCGCCTCCAGCACGTCCGTTGCTCTGGTCAACAGCACCTTGACGTCGGAACCCAGTCCGCTGAGCCCGTCTCTGAAGGCGGCACTGTTGACGTGGTTCTCCACGTCGATCGCCAGGATGTCCGCGGGGTCGGCGGGGGAGTAGGCGCTGCAGAAGGCCGTGTCGTTGGCCGACGTGTTCACCGTGGCATTGCGGCACTCGCCGTGGTCGGAGGGTCGGTAGAACGAGGCAGGATGATCGGCTCCGACACCTGCGGTGTTCTCCACGAAGACGCGCACGGAGGAAACGATCCGGTCGCTGCCGGTGGCCTCGGCCAGAATGTTCCCCACCGCTGTCCGGAACAGGTCCTCGATGGGGAGGGGCTCAGCGCCCACCGCACGCGTCACCTTGCCGAACAGGTAGGCGCTGATCGGCTTGTGGATCGTGTAGCCGCCGAAGCCGACCTCCGACTCGGCACCGACCAGTGCCACCTTGTCGACCCAGTGGTTGGGTACGAAACCGTGCCGGTCGAAACCGAGCAGGGAGTAGCGGAGGGAGAATTCCTCCGCGATGAGATCGGCGAGCGAGTCCGGGTGACCGATCCCCTTGCGTTCGACCACGTCGAAACTCGTGCCCGCTGGGTTGTGTGCGATTCCGTCGTGCAAGATCATGCGCATTGGCTTCTCCTGGGGGTGGTGGTGAAGCGATCCGCGAGACGCCTTCGAACCAAGCGAGCCCACGGGCTCTGGGGTCCTTCGGTCATCTCTTCGAACGAAAATGCAACAGACGGCGGAGCAGGGCCGCTGATCCTTGCCAGATGGTGTTGACGAAGCAAGCCACCTTTGCGAAGGAGTGCGAGAACGGGGTTCATCTGCGTCTCAACTGCCGGTTAAGGCGGCAGGACGTGGCAAGTCTCGGCACACTTCTCAAGGAGTAGGGGGCTGATGACCACAGGCAAACATCTGTGGTCGAGGCGAAGTATCAGCGAAGTGACAGTCCCGCCAGTGGTACTGGTCGACGTCGGTTGCGTAGGCTCGTGCGCGAAGAGCCGCGAGTTCGAAGGAGCGCCGATGTCCGTGACCGACCCTGGGGTGTCGATCGGGGAGCGCGTCGCCCTAGCCCGCAAGATCGCCGGTGTGAATCAGCAGGCGCTTGCGCAACGGGCCAACTACAGCGTCAGTATGGTCCGAGCAGTTGAGCAGGGCCGCGAACCCGCATCCTCCGGGTTCGTGGCGGCCGTGGCGAAAGCCCTGAGCATCGAGCCTCAAGAGCTGTACGGGCAGCCCTACCACCGGCTGTTGGCTGAAGACGGTGGTGGACTTCCCGGTGTAGCGGAACTCCAGGCGATCCTCGCGGAGGGATCCTTCGTCGACCCCGTGGAACCTTCCTCCCACGAGGAACTCGCCGCCGACTTGGCGGCGGTCCAACGCGACCGGCATGGGGACCATGCGCGCCGCGCACTGGCGAAGGTTCCGGTCCTACTGCGACAACTGCACGGTGCGGTCGAATCCGGCGGCACCGGAGCTGAGCGAGAGCGTTCTTACCGTCTGCTGGCCCGTGCCTATGGGAACGCCGCACAGCTGACTTACCGGTTCGGCTGGATGGTCATGGCGTCCACCCTCCTGGACCGGATGGAGCACGCCGCCTCGTTTTCTGGGCAGTCGTTGTTGGTCGCGCACGCGGTACAGCAGCGCGCGCTCCTACTGCTCTCCCACTCTGCCTACGCGAGTGGTCAACGATGTGTTCAACGATCCCTTGACCAGATCGGTCCGCTCGATGGCGAAGCGCAGCTCGCCCTGTCCGGGTCAGCGCATCTGCGAGGAGCTATTCTCGCGGCTCGCGATCTCGACTCGGACCGTGCGGAAGAACATCTCGTGGAGGCGGAGCGGCTGGCCGCTCTCGTCGGTCATGAGTCCGCTGCCTACGACACGAACTTCGGACCGGGCAACGTGATGATCCATCAGGTGGCGGTGGCGTTGGACATCGGCGATCCCGGACGAGCCGCCCACACGGGCACGCGACTGCGACTGCCCTCCGGGGTGAAGGCGACACGGGTCGGTCGCCATTGGCAGGACGTAGCGCGTGCGTGGACCATGGCTGGCGATCATTCTGCTGCGTTGAAGGCACTGAACAGGGCCAGGAAAGCCGCTCCCCAACAGACCCGGTACCACCCGCACGTTCATGAGACGGTCCATGTGATCGTCTCCGAACAGCGGCGTTCCTCCGGCAGCATCGCGCACTTCGCCAGCTGGCTTGGACTCAAGACCTGAGTGGGAGTGCCTGCTCCGTCTTCCAGACAAGAGCCGGATCCCGTGGGACCCTCACTGTCAGGCTCATCGGCGGCATCAAGGCAGGTGAGCTACCCAAGGACGCGGCAGCACGCGAGGTCGAGGAAGAGACCGGATGGCGTCCGGGGCCTCTGCGTCCACTGCTCTACACCCAGCCCTCGAGTGGTATCTCGGACAGCGAGCACCACATTTTCGTGTCCGACAGTGCCGAACCGATCGGCGAGCCCGAGGAGGATTGGGAGGCCGAGCGTCTGGACTGGGTTCCGATCGACCAGATCCCGGATCTCGTGCGTAAGCGGGAGATCGTCAGCGGCACCTCCATGAACGCGCTTCTGTACCTCTACGCGACCCGGGTCACCGACCGGTGACCGATGCGGAGGCGAGATATTGTCCGCCGGTGTGCGGCTACTCCCGGGCAGGGGAACCGGTACACGGGAATCCTGTCACTGACCCGGACCGGCTGGCAGCCACCCGTGCAGAGGGCAGAGCCACAACCTGACGCCTCCGGGTCCGCACCCGCTCCCGCGCGTTCAGGAGACGGTCCATGTGAACCTCTCCGAACAGCGGTGTTCCTCCGACGGCATCGCGCACTTCGCCAGCTGGCTTGGGCTCAATGCCTGAGCGGGCCTGTTGGCTCCGGCTTGTAGGAAGGTACCTGACCCCTTGGGACGACGAATCGACTACCTCGACGACCCTGCTGCGCCTGAGCCCAACAGCCTGGTGCCCTCAGCGAACGCGGCGGTGTTCGATGACTCGGGGAGGCTGCTGTTGATCCGTCGCAGTGACAACGGCAACTGGGCGATGCCCGGCGGCGGGATGGACCCCGGGGAACGCCTGGCCGAGTGCGCGGTGCGCGAGACCCTGGAGGAGACCGGGGTCCACTGCGAGGTGACCGGGTTCGTGGGGATGTACACCGACCCGGGACACCTCATCTACTACACCAGCGACGGCGAGTGCCGCCAGGAGTGCTCCTTCGTGTTCCGGGCCCGCGCCACGGGTGGGGAGCCGACGCCGAGCAGCGAGTCGACACGGGTGGTGTGGGCCGAACCCGAGAGCGTGGCCGACTACGGGATGCATCCGTCGATGGCCTTGCGGGTGCGGCACGCGCTGGAGGGCCGGGCAGTGCCCTACCTGGGGTGATCAGCCAGCCGCTCAAGGGTTCTGTGTACCGCGGCAGAGAGGGCCGGTCTGGCCTCGGAAACGGACTCGTGCACCACAGAGCCGGGTTCGTAGCGGGTGAGGATCTCCGCTACCCGTGCCTCGAACGTGCTGGGGCGGCCGTCGGGCCCGCTCGTCAGATCCGCGTACCACAGGGCATCGGCGACCGCTGATTCCTCCCGGGAAAAGTCCTTCACATGGTCGGATAGACCCCGACGCTCGGCCTCGAAGACGGCTCCGGTGTGGTGGGCCACCAAACACACCAGCCGCTCATCCGCCCCCTGGTCGCGCAACCAGAGGGCTCCGTCGATCGGGTGGAACCCGGTGTTCACCAGAGGTGATGCGTATCCGCCGGGGCTATGGCCGTCCTACGTTCCCTGGTCTGAGTATGCGTACTGTGCACGATGGACTGTTTACATAGCTTTCACTTGAAAGCTAAGTGGCCTGGGGATACTGTGGAATCCCATCTGCACAGTGCGCAGAGCTACTGAGGAGCACAGAAGAGTGGTGAACGGTCATGTCTGGGGAGAACACCGAACCTGCGGGTAAGAGCTGGTCGGGAAGGTGGAACTGGGTCTCGAAGCTGCGGCTTCCGCTCGTGGCGGTCGTGGCCGGTTCCTTGGGGTTGGGGATCGTGCTGGGGTGGGCGTTCCGGTCTCCGGAGCGTGCTCACGTGTACACGGACCTGGCGGAGGAGCACGAGGCTGTTTCCCTCGAGCTCGACGACGCCCAAGCCCTGGAGACCGACTACCAGGACACGATCAGCGACCTGCGCGAGCAGGTGACCCAGCTGGAGAGTCCTTTCCGGGAGCTCGACGAGCGCGAAGGCGAGCTGGACGACCGTGAGGAGGACATCGGCGAGCGCACCGACGACCTCGAGCAGCGCGAGGAGGACATGGACGAGCGCGAGGAGGAGCTCGACGACCGGGAAGCTGAGGTCACCGGGTTGGAGACCGAAGCGGAGGAGAACAGTTTCCCCGGCACCGGTACGTTCATGGTCGACGACGAGATCTCCCCGGGCACCTACCGGGCTGACGGTGGATCGAGCTGCTACTGGGCTCGGCTGTCCAGCACCGACGGCTCCCTTGACGCCGTCATCGCCAACCACTTCGGTGGCGGGCAGCAGGTCGTCACGATCGCCGCGTCGGACGTGGCCTTCGAGACGAGGAGCTGCGGGGAGTGGACCCGCTCCTGACCCCTGTGTCACCAGGCTCTGACAGCTGTCTCCGCCTGCTGTCTCCGCCCGCTGACCCGGGCCAGGCCAACTGCGCTCACCCCGGCCGGTCCCGCCCTGCCCCGAGGGGCAGGGACCTTGCGGTCAGGAATCCTCTTCCGGGGCCAGGGCCCCCGAGGTCAGTCCTTCCCTGGCCAGCTTGGCCGCCTGGTCGGCCGCGGCCGCCAGCTCCTTGGCCCTGCGCTCGAACTCGGCCACGGCGCGGAAGGCGGCCCCGTAGCGGCGCTGTTCCTCGACGCTCATCTGCGGGATCCGGGCGGCGCGGGCGTCGGTGCGGAAAGTGCCGCTGGCGCTCGTGGACCGGCGGGTGTTGGCCGGGCTGTGCAGGAATCCGTTGAGGAAGTCGGCGTCCACCCGGTCGTCCGTGGCCCGCAGCCGGTCCCCTTCCAGCTCCACCAGGCCGGCGTCGATCAGGTCGGAAACCTTGATCTGGGTCCCCGTGACCGTCCCCGGGGCGACGCCGCCGCTCAGCGCGGGCAGGAGGCCGTCGAGTGCGGCGGAGGCGCGGCGTAGCTGTTCACGGGTCGTCTCGAAGGCCTCGGGCAGGTCGCTGAGGTCGGGGGCCAGGTACTTGGCCGGGGTCAGGTCGACCTCGTCGTCGAGCAGTTCGATGAGGGGCACCACGGCCTTCGCGCCCTCGTGGAGTTCCCAAGGGCTGTCGGGGTCGATGCCGGTGAGGTCCCACATGCGCACCGAGGCGGCGGTGTCCCGGTCGTCGAAGGGGCGGCGGAGCAACCACAGGTGTACCGGTTGCGCGTGGGCGGCGGCCAGCCCGCCGGGCAGTGCGATGACGTCGGTGAGCAGGCCGCGCCGCACCAGTTCCGCGCGGATGCGGCGGCCGGTCCGCCGGTAGGCACAGGAGGTGGACACGACCATCGCGGTCTGCCCGCCCGGGGCGGTGTGGGCGTAGGCGTGCTGGAGCCAGGCCAGTTCGCTCTCCACTTTGGGTGGCAGCGCCAGTTCCCACCGGGGGTCCATGAGGAGTTCCTCCCGGCCCCAGTCGGTGCTGGAGGTCGGGGGGTCGCACACCACGAGTGCGGCCTGGTGCCCGGGCCACTGGTCTGAGCGCAGGGAGTCCCCTTCGCGGATGTCGACCGCTTCGCCGCCCTCCAGCGCGGCCCGCGCCGTGGCGAAACGGACCGCTTCGGGGGTGAGGTCCTGGCCGGTGCGGTAGGCGTCGGGCTCGCCCAGCGCGAACAGGAGTGCGCCGGTCCCGCAGGCGGGGTCGAACACACTGGTGGCGTTGGGGTCGGTCAGCTTGGCCAGGGCCCGGATGAGCCGGGTGGTGGAGGCCGACGCCGTTCCGGAGCGCTCGTTGGAGTTGAGGAAGCGCTCGGCGAGAGCACGGGTGACCTGTGCCGGAGAGCTCTCCTCGGCCAGCGCGCGGGCGAGGTCGGTGGCGGCCGCGCTGAGCGACCCCGGGCCCTTCCCTTCCAGGTATTCGGCGACGTCGGCCAGCCCGCCGAGCATGTTGCTCGGGTAGTCGCCGCGCAGGGTGTGCCACAGCTGGACCTCGGGGGACTCCTGGGCGCCCTTGTTCTGGCTGTCCAGCCACGCGCGGACCTCGCTCAGCGGGAAGAGCGGGCTGGAGGAGGTGCCGCCGCTGGGTGCGGGGAAACCGTCGTGGCGGCGCCGCCAGTTGGACACGGCAGCGCGGGTCACCCCGGCCAGCCGAGCGATGTCGGCGGCGTTGATCTGCTGTTCTTCGGTGTCGGCCTGGGCGCGGGAGTCCATGGAATCACAGTACACGGATTGCCGAAGTGTCCCCAGGTCAGTTTGTTTGCGGTGTAAACACGGCGTGAAAGGCGGGCTCCGAGGCCCAAGGTCCCCGGTGCTGCCGCCGTCGCTAGGGATGGATGGCGTTGAGGACCGCATCTAGTCGAGAGTCGCGTCTGGAGTTGTGCCCACACGTTCGTGCCGCGCTGGGGCGTGTTCGTTACTGTCCGGCGGGCCGTTTCATCTGGCGGCCGCTTGTCATCCGGCGGGTGTGCGGTGCGTCTGTCAGGGAGGGGTAAGGCGTGGAGTCCCCGCACACGTGCGCCCGCACCGCAATGGTCGATCCACAGAACACTGTGTATGTTCGCGTTGTTAACAGTGCGCAAGTCGGTGCTTTCCCGCAACCGGCCGAGAATACAAGAGCGCCCCTGAGAGCATGGGGCACACCCAGGTGTGCGGGACGGACGTCATGGAGCGCGAGGACACAGCGATGGATCGGCAGATCGTGGCGGAACGGTTCCGCCTGAAGGAGATCATCGACCGCGGCAACATGGGCGGAGTCCACCGCGCCGAGGACCAGTTGGCCACCGACGAGCACCGGGACCAGGACGTCGCCGTCAAGCTCATCCTGCGCCGCCGCTCGGGCTTCCGCCTCGTCACCTCCCACCGCTTCCAGGACCTGGGCGACCGCCTGGGCCGCCAGGACGCCGTCTACCGGCTCCCCGGGGCCCAGGCCGCGGTGTTCGTCCTCGGCCCCGGCGCCCGGCCTGACCCGGCGTGATCTTGCTACCAGAAGCGAAATCGGCGCCGAAATAGCTCCTGGTAGCAAGATCACGGAAGCCCGAACGCAGACCTCCCGCGAAACCCCCCCGTGAGGAACGAGGAACTCCGCCACATGACCACCACGTACGCGCCCGGCTCCCTGGTCTCGGCCCGGGGCCGCGAATGGGTGGTGCTCCCCGAGAGCGCCGCCGACATGTTGGTGCTGCGCCCCCTGGGCGGCAGCGACGACGACGTGGCCGCGCTCTTCCCCGCCTTCGAGGAGGTCTCCGCGGCCACTTTCGCCGCCCCCGACCCCACCGACCCGGGCAACGCCGAGGCCGCCGGGCTGCTGCGCTCGGCCCTGCGCATCGGCTTCCGGTCCGGCGCCGGGCCCTTCCGCTCCCTGGCCGGTATGGCCGTGCAGCCGCGTGCCTACCAGCTGGTGCCGCTGCTCATGGCGCTGCGCCAGCGGACCGTGCGCATGCTCATCAGCGATGACGTGGGTATCGGCAAGACCATCGAGGCCGGACTGGTCGCCTCCGAACTCCTCGCCCAGGGCGAGGCCGAGGGCCTGGCCGTGCTGTGCTCCCCGGCACTGGCCGAGCAGTGGCAGGAGGAGTTGCGCACCAAGTTCAACATCGACGCCGAACTGGTGCTCGCCTCCACGGTCTCGCGCCTGGAGCGCGGCCTGGACCTGGGGCAGTCGCTGTTCGACAAGCACAAGCACGTCATCATCTCCACCGACTTCATCAAGCCCACCCGGCACCGCGACGACTTCGTCCGCCACTGCCCGGACCTGGTGATCGTGGACGAGGCGCACACCTGCGTGTCCGCCGACGACGCCAAGGCCAACCAGAGCCAGCTGCGCTACGAGCTCCTGCAGAAGGTCGCCGCCGACCCCGAGCGCCATCTGCTGCTGGTCACCGCCACCCCGCACAGCGGCAAGGAATCGGCCTTCCGGAACCTGCTCGGGCTGGTCAACCCGGAGCTGGCCACCGCCGACTTCGACACCCGCGCCGGGCGGGAACTCCTCGCCCGCCACTTCGTGCAGCGCAAGCGCGCCGACGTACGCCAGTACCTGACCCGTGAGGGTGACGGCCTGGCGGACGACTCCCTCGCGCAGAAGACCGCCTTCCCGTCCGACCGCCAGTTCAAGGACGAGAAGTACAAGCTCGCCCCCGAGTACAAGAAGCTGCTCGAGGACGCCATCGCCTACGCCAGCGAGCGCGTGGAACAGGCCGGGGCGCCCGGCGGGCGCAACTACCGGATCGCCTGGTGGTCGGCGATCGCCATCCTGCGCGCCCTGGTCTCCTCCCCTCGGGCCGCCGCCAAGACCCTCACCACCCGTTCCGCGGCCGCCCTTGCCAAGACGGCGAAGGAGGCCGACGAACTCGGCGCCCCGCTGGTCCGTGACTCCGTCGACTCCGACCAGCTGGAGGGCATGGACACCGCCCCCGGTGCCAAGGCCGACGAGGAGGAGGGGCAGACCGAGCACCCGCTGCTGCTGTTGGCCGAGCGGGCCGGGCAGCAAGAGGGCCCCGTCAAGGACGCCAAGCTCAAGGCCCTGGTCAAGCACCTCAAGGACCTGCTGGCCGACGGCTACAACCCCGTCGTCTTCTGCCGCTACATCGACACCGCCGAATACGTGGCCGAGCACCTGGACAACAAGCTCAACGGGCGAGCCAAGGACGGCAGGCCCGGTTGGAAGACCACCGTCAAGTCGGTCACTGGCACCCTCTCTCCGCAGCAGCGCGTCCAGCGCATCGAGGAGCTCGCGGAGGAGGCCGCAGCCGAGGCCGCCCGCGAGGCCGAGGCCCAGGGTGGGGGCGACGAGGGAGCTGAGGGCGCGGGCACCACGGGAACCGGTACGCAGAGCCGCAGGGTCCTGGTCGCCACCGACTGCCTGTCCGAGGGCGTCAACCTCCAGCACTACTTCGACGCCGTCGTCCACTACGACCTGACGTGGAACCCCACCCGCCACGACCAGCGCGAGGGCCGCGTCGACCGGTACGGACAGCGGCGGGACGAAGTCCGCGTCGTCACCCTGTACGGCGAGGACAACGGCATCGACGGCAACGTCCTGGAGGTGCTGCTGCGCAAGTACCGCCAGATCCGCAAGGACCTCGGGATCGCGGTGTCGGTGCCCGACGAGTCGTCCGCCGGAGTCACCGACGCCATCGTCGACTGGCTGCTAATGCGCTCCCGCTCTGGCGAGCAGGAGGCCCTGTTCGGCACCGACGAACTCACCGCCCGTGCCGACGAGCTCGACGCCGAGTGGAAGTCCGCCGCCGACCGGGAGAAGCTCTCCCGCTCCAAGTACGCCCAGCGCGCCATCCACCCCGAAGAGGTGGCCCGCGAGGTCACCGCCGTCCGCGAGGCCCTGGGCGGCAGCGAGGAGGTCCGCGCGTTCGTGGAGACCTCGCTGCGGGAGCTGGAGGCGGTCCTGCGCCCGGCCCCGGACGGCTTCCTCGCCGAGGTGTCCGGCACCCCGGTGGGTCTGCGCGACGCCCTCACCCCCGCGCTGGGCAAGGCCGTGGACCCGGACCAGCCCTTCCCGCCCTTCCCCTTCCGGGACACCACCGCCACCGCCAGGGGCGAGGCCGCCCTGGTGCGCACCGACCCGGTGGTGGGCGCCCTGGCCTCCCACGTGCTGGACGCCGCCCTGGACCCCGCCACCGCAGGGGCCCGGCCCGCCCGGCGCTGCGGGGTGGTCCGCACCAAGGCCGTGGAGAAGGCCACCACCCTGCTACTGGTGCGCTACCGCTTCCACCTGACCCTGCCCTCCCGGCACGGAACCCGGCAGCTCGTGGCCGAGGACGCCCGCCTGCTGGCCTTCCGCGGTGCGCCCGACCGCGCCGAGTGGCTGAGCTCGGAAGAGGCCACCGCGCTGCTGACCGTCCAGCCGGACGCCAACGCCGAACCGGAACCGGCCAAGCGCCGTATGGGCCGGGTCCTGGAGGGACTGCCCGCGCTTTCGGACCATCTGGACGCCTACGGCCGCAAACTCGCCGAGGAGCTCGCCGACTCCCACCGCCGGGTGCGCGGGGCCTCCGGTGAGATCCGCCGGGGGTTGAAGGTCGAACCCCAGGAAGGCGCCGACATCCTCGGGGCCTACGTCTACCTGCCCGTCGCTGACGCCGCTGCCCCCGCCGGAGGTGCCGCCTGATGTCCGCCATCGCTAGGAACCAGGTGTTCACCGCCGTGCACACGGTGGGCGGGTTGCTGCCCGCCGACATGCTGGTGCGCATCGCCGAGGGCAAGGACGTGCCCGGCTCCAAGCCCGCCGACTACGGGGTGGTGGGTTCGCGTTCGGTGAGCGATGACGCCGAGCGGCACTGGGAGTTCCTCAGGTCGGTGTGGAAGGAGTTGCGCAGGCAGCTTCCGGCGGACAGTGACGGTACTCCGGCCGGTGACCCGACCGGTCTGGCCCTGTCCCAGTGGGTGCTGCCGCTCTTCGACGAGCTGGGTTTCGGCCGTCTGGGTGAGGTGGGTTCGGGCGGGATCACCGCTGACGACGATCCGGAGAAGGTCTTCCCGCTCAGCCACCGCTGGCAGCACGTGCCGATCCATGTTTCGGTGTGGGGGACCGAGTTGGACCGGCGGCCCGGGGGAGCGGGGACGGTTCCGCCGCAGTCGCTGGTGCAGGAGGCGTTGAACCGGACCGCTGACCACTTGTGGGCGGTGGTGACCAATGGGCGGCAGGTGCGGTTGCTGCGCGACTCCAGCGCGCTGGCGACGGCGTCGTATGTCGAGTTCGACCTGGAGGCGATCTTCGACGGCGAGCTGTTCAGTGAGTTCGTGCTGCTCTACCGGCTGCTGCACGCCTCGCGGTTCCAGACCAGGGAGGGTGAGCCGCCGACGACGTGCTGGTTGGAGAAGTGGCGCACCGATGCCATCACCTCGGGTACGCGGGCCCTGGAGCAGCTGCGCAAGGGGGTGCAGGAGGCCATCACGACGCTGGGTACGGGTTTCCTCAAGCATCCGGCCAACGGGCACCTGCGCGAGAACCTGGACACCCGGGAACTGCACGCGGCACTGTTGCGGATGGTCTACCGGCTGCTGTTCCTGTTCGTGGCCGAGGACCGGGGCGCCCTGCACCCGCCGCAGGCTCCGGAACAGGCCAGGGAGCGCTACGCCAAGTACTTCTCATCCGAGCGGCTGCGTGGTCACGCGCGCCGCCGTCGGGGTACCGCGCACGGCGATCAGTACCGGGCGCTGAAGATCGTGCTGGATGCCCTGGGTGATGTGAACGGTCGGCCCGAGCTCGCTCTGCCTAGGTTGGGCGGGCTGTTCACTGATACTGAGGCTGATGCTCCGTTGCGGGGCCTGGAGCTGTCCAACGATGCGCTGCTGGGGGCTGTCCGGCACTTGGCGCAGGTGCGTGACCCGGCTTCCAAACGGTGGCGCTCGGTGGACTACCGGAACCTGGACGCCGACGAGCTGGGTTCGGTCTACGAGTCGCTGCTGGAGCTGGTGCCCAAGCACAGCGCCGCTGAGCGGAGCTTCGAGCTGGTGGAGCTGGCGGGCAACGACCGTAAGACGACGGGGTCGTATTACACGCCTTCTTCGCTGATCGAGACGTTGCTGGATTCCTCGCTGGACCCGGTCATCGAAGAGGCGATCAAGCGGGGATCGGTTGAGGCGAGCGCGGCAGGCCAGGCGGATGAAGCCGAGGCGATCGTCAGTGAGCTGCTGAAGCTGACCGTCTGCGACCCGGCCTGTGGGTCCGGGCATTTCCTGGTGGCGGCGGCGCGGAGGATCGCCAAGAAGGTCGCCGCGGTGCGGGAGGGTAACCCCGAGCCGACCGTGGATGCTGTCCGCGCGGCGATGCACGAGGTGGTGGCGCGCTGCATCTACGGGGTGGACCTCAACCCGATGGCGGTGGAGTTGGCCAAGGTCTCGCTGTGGCTGGAGGCGTTGGAGCCCGGAAAGCCGTTGAGTTTCCTGGACGCGCACGTCAAGCACGGCAACGCGCTCATCGGTGCGACCCCGAAGCTTCTGCGCAATGGTATTCCTGACGAGGCGTTCAAACCCATTGAAGGCGACGACAAGAAGTACGCGCGGTTCCTCGCCAAGACCAACAAGGACGAGCGCGGCGGCCAGATCGGCCTCTTCGACATCGACGACGAGCCGGTGCAGGTCGACAACACCGTTCACGCGCGGCGGTTGGAACAAATTACCGGTATTACCGCTGATTCTCTGGACCAGGTACGCCGTCAGGAGGAGGCATACCGCGAGTGGGGGAATTCCGAGGAGTACACCAGAGCACAGCACGTCGCTGACGCCTGGTGTGCGGCCTTCACGTGGGTGAAGACTCCGGAGTACCCGAAGCCGATCACTCAGAACGTCTTCAAGGAACTGGAGAACCCGGAGGGCGCAGGCGGCACAGTTGAGGTCAACGACGAGATCGTGCGCCTACGCGAGCAGTACCGGTTCTTCCACTGGCACCTGGAGTTCCCGGACGTTTTCGCTTTGGCTGGTGGCGCAGAGGCTGATGAGGGGACCGGCTGGTCCGGCGGGTTCGACTGTGTGGTCGGGAATCCTCCGTGGGACCAGGTACAGGTGGACGCACGCGAGTTCTTCGGATCCAGGCGGGCAGACATTGCGGAAGCCGATAATATGACCGCTCGCAACCGGATGATCCAGAAATTGGAACAGGAGAACCCGGGACTCTTCAACGAGTACCGGGAAGCGAAACGAGCCAACGATGGTTTCAAACATTTCGCTCACGCATCGGGACAGTTTCCCCTGACCTCCTATGGGCGCCTCAACACCTATTCCCTGTTCGCGGAGGCCGCCCGGCAGCTGGTGTCTTCCCAGGGGAGGACAGCGCAGATCGTTCCCTCCGGCATCGCGACGGATTCGTTCAACCAGCACTTCTTCAGTGATCTGGTGCGGAACGGTTCGATATCGGCTCTCTACGATTTTGAGAATTCGTCCCCTCTGTTCTCAGCCGTGCACCGGTCGTTCAAGTTTTGCATCCTGTCCTTGGTTGGACGTGCGCGGAGGGAGCCTGCGGCGTCTTTCGCGTTCTTCCTGCAGGACCCGGTCGAACTTGGTAGTGCCGATAAGTCGTTCGCCATGGCCCCCGAGGAGATCGCGCTACTCAACCCGAACACGGGAACGAGTCCGGTCTTCCGGTCCCGTCGGGACGCCGAGATCACACTGGGGATCTATCAGCGGGTTCCGGTTCTGGTGAGAGAAGGTGATCCGGAAGGCAACCCCTGGGGGATCAGCTTCCAGCTGATGTTCATGATGAACACGGATTCGGATAAGTTCCGCGTCCGCGAGGACCTTGAAAAGGAAAACTGGGTCCTGGAAGGGAACGTCTTTGTCAAGGACGAGCAGAGGATGCTGCCCCTGTACGAGGCCAAAATGCTCCACCACTACGACCATAGGTGGGCCACGTTCACTGGCGAGGGAAATACGCGCGATCTATCCCTTGAAGAGAAGATGGACCCGGATTCCTCCGTCATTCCGCGCTACTGGGTTTCAGAGCTAGGAGCTGTCAACGGTGAGGTCGGCCGGGGCGCGGAGTCGCCCGTGAGCCCCGGAGTGCAGACTAGGCTGGGTGCAGCTGGGTGGGAGCGAAAATGGCTTCTCGGATGGCGTGATATCTGCCGTTCCACGGATGAACGGACCGCTATCATTGGCGTTCTCCCCCGGGCTGCTGTCGGTAATAATCTTCCGGTGTCATTCCTCGATCTTTCTGGCGGTGGATCGGTGGCGGATTTCGTCGCCTGCACTTCGTCGTTTGTATTTGATTACTGTGCTCGCCCGAAAGTTGGTGGAACGCATCTCAATTTCTATATTGCCTACCAGCTCCCCGTTCTGAGTCCTGGGCAGTTGTCCCGATGGTCGGGATTCATCTCGTCAAGAGTCGTCGAACTGACCTACACTGCGTATGACATGGCCCCGTTCGCACGTGACCTCGGAGACCAGGGGTCGCCTTTCCACTGGGATGGCGATCGTCGCGCCGTCATGCGCGCTGAATTGGACGCGCTGTTCTTCCACCTGTATGAGATCGGCCGCGATGACGTGGACTACATCATGGAGACCTTCCCGATCGTGAAGAGGAAGGATGAGGCGAAGTTCGGTGCCTACCGCACTAAGGAGTTGATCCTGGAGATCTACGACCGGATGGCGGGAGCTGGTGTTTCGCTGGAGAACCCGTTGATCGACGGCGAGAACTTCAGCTCCGCCCTCAACCCGCCGCCCGGCCACGGCCCCCGGCACGCTTCGCCCTGACCCGGCAAGTACGAGGCCCCGCCTGCCAACTCCACGCAGACGGGGCCGAACGGGTCTGGAGTGGCTTGCTACGGAGCCTGGAGCGAAGCAAGGAACTCGTCGGTTCTCCTGACTGCGTCGCGATCGTAGGTGCTGACGCTCGCGAGAACCTCAGAGGCACCGGTTCGCTCGAGAAGGTCGGTGATTGAGTCCGCCACCTGATCCGGGGTGCCGGCGATCGCCGCGGCCATCGCGTCGTTCACCGCTTTGACCTTCTTTGCGCTGCTCGAGTCACTGAGCAGCCGACGCACCTCTTCGACGGGTTGGAGCGCGCGGAACTCTCCGACATCCCGTGAGTCCGCGAACGCCCAGGCTTCGGGCAGCAGCAGGTCGCGGGCACGTTCCGCGGTCTCCGCGACGGCGATGTCCACCGACACCATCAGGTAGGGAGCGGGCGCCGTCGGGCTCGGACGGAAATCCTCGAAGTACGCGGCCAGTCTCTCCGGGGCACGAAGAACCGGCCCTCCGACCACCGCCGGAAGTCCCAGCTCTGCGGCGAGGGACAATCCGCCCTGGACGGCCAGCAGGAAAACCGGCGGAGGTCCGACACTGGGCCGGGCGGTGATCCCGGCCCGTCCACTCAGGTACCGCTGGATCTGCTCGACGTCAGCCGGGTACTCGCCCTCGCGCAGGGCGGTGCGCCCGAGCGCACGCCGGATCGGAGCGGTGAAGCCGAGCGAGCCGCCCAACCCCAGGTCGATTCTTCCGGGGGAGAGCGCCTCAAGCAGCAGCGCCTGCTCGGCGATCACCAGCGGACTGTGGTTGGGAACCATGATCCCGCCCGTGCCGAGGCGGATGCTGCGGGTGCGGGCACCGATCGCCGCGAGCAACACAGCGGGAGCCGCGCTGGCGATGCCTGGAACCGCGTGATGCTCAGCGGTCCAGAACCGGTGCAAACCAAGTTCTTCCGCACGTACTGCCCTCTCGACAGTCGTCGCGATCGTCTCCGCGTCGGACTCGCCACTGCGCGTCCGCGACCGGTCAAGCAGAGAGACACGCATCAGCCATGAGCCCCTTCGTTCGGTGACGGCTCGCCACAGCCTCCCACGACCACAGCGTCACGGAGTGGTACCCGGCCCTCATGCGGGCGTGCTCGATCCTCGCCGACCACAGCGACTCCGTGGGAGAAGTGGGCGCCGGACCGCCTCCTATGGGACCTCGGTCCGGTCCCTGACCTGAACCTTCCCTGCCCTGCGCCCGAAGCCGGCGAAGGGCTACGAGCAAGCGGAATCCTCGCTACGGTAACGGCATGTTCCGCGGACTCGAATCCTTCATCCCGAACCTGTACCCCCGGCGCGACGAGCCCGCCCTGTTCACGGTCAGGGTGGAGCTCGCGCACACTTCACCCCCGCTGTGGCGGCGCCTGGAGCTGGCCTCCGACCTCTACCTGGACGAAGTGCACGACATCCTCCAAGCCGTGTTCGCCTGGGACGACGACCACCTGCACAAGTTCGGCAAGGGCGGCAAGCGCTTCTACGACCGCGATACGGCGCACTTCCTGTCCCCCTACGACCTGGAGGAAGGGGAAACCGGTCTCGCCGAGGACCAGGTCCGCCTCGACGAGGTCCTCGAACGCAAGGCGGACCGGCTCTTCTACCTGTACGACTTCGGGAACTGCTGGGAACACGTGCTCACGCTCCAGAAGACCGCCGCGCTGTCCGACGGCACCCCTCGGGCCAGATGCACCGACGGCCGCCGCCCCGCACCGGTCGAGGGCTGCGGAGGGGTAGGCGGCTACGACTTCTGGGACGCGGTCAACAGCCCCGACCACCCCCACCACGAGGGGGCACTGGCCGATTTCCACGCCCACCGCGACGAGGGCGAGGACCCCACCTACTGGAAGCCCGTCCCCTTCAACCAAGCGGCGGTCAACAAGGACCTCGAGCGCCTGTTCCCCGAACCAGGTCCGGCCAAGGAACAGCGGACCCCCGACGGGCCGGGCCAGGGAACACGACTGCCCGGCCCTGTGGCGGATCTGCTCGTCGACGCCTCCTTCTTCGGTGCGGAGGGCGAGTTGACCGCCATGGTGGAGCGGGCCGGACTCGACACCCCCGTGGAGGTCGACGAGGGCACAGCGCGCCGCATGGTGGCCCCCTACGCCTGGCTGCTCGACCACGCGGGGGCCGAGGGGGTACCGCTGACCCAGGCCGGATACCTCAAGCCCCCCAGCGTCGAGGGGGCCGCGGACGTGCTCGGCCTCCGGGAGACCTGGATCGGCAAGCTCAACCGCGAGGAGCAGACCGTGCCCGTCCGCGTCCTTCGGGAGACGGCGCAGCGGATGAAACTGGTCCGCCGTTACCGGGGGCGTCTGATGGTGACTCCGGACGGCCGGAAGGCGGCCACCGGCCCGGTCGCCCTGTGGACCCACCTGGCCGAGCGGATGCCGGTGGACGAGCTCCGTTCCGGGAGCTCGCACGGCGGGTTGCTGTTGCTGCTCGCGGTAGCGGGAGGAGAGGGCGACGTGCTCACCGCCGTGGGCCGGGCCCTCAGCGCGCTCGGGTGGAGGAACCTGCAACCCGAAGACAAGTCCGTGGTACGCGGCGCGGTGCTCGACCTGGTCCGCGACTCCCACGACGTGCTCTCCTTCCTCGGCGCCCTGGACGGTAGGGGACGCGACGCCCGCCCGACCGCCGAAGGAAAGCTGTTGGCCCGAGCCGCGCTCCAGACCTGGCCCCGACAGGCCTGACCGCCCGTCGCCCGCCGCCTTGAGCGCGGTGCGCGGACTCCGACGAGCGCAGTTCGTAGAAGCGGGTAACAACCGCCGGGCCGAGTCGCTACCGTCTAGGTATGAACCGCGTCTATGCCTTGCGTGAGCACCTGCGAACCCTCCCGGTCGAACGCGTCGCGGACGCCCTGCGCACCCTCCCCGAGAGGCTTCGCGGTTCGGAACCGATCCGCCTCTCCCACAGCCTTTCCGAGCTCATGCACCGACCCGGGGCAGTGGACACACTCACCCAGCCCCAAGGCGAACTCCTCAAGGTGGCGGCCGAACTCTCCGTAACCGACCCCAGGGAATACGGGTACGATCCCGGAATGTCCACGGCACTGCGGGCCATCGGGCACGGGGAGCCCCTGACCGTGGACTGGCTGCGGGTCATGGAAGTGCTGGACCTGCCCAGTGACGAGGCTCGGCGGGCGGCGGAGGCGGCCATCGCTGAACTCTCCGCCCAGGCCCTCACCTGGCCCACCGGCCAAGGTGACCACCACCTGGCCACCGGACTGGTGGAGCAGTTCGGAAGCAGCCGGATACGGCCGCCCCGCGTCTCGGAAGCACTCGACACCTGCTACAACGTCCCCGAGGTACGCCGGGTGGCGTTGGCCCTGGGGGTGGACCCCACACGCAGGCGCCACGAGGTGCAGCAGGACGTCGTCGCCGCCCTGACCGATCCCAGCAGGCTCCGGGATCTGTTCGACGCGGCCCCTTCCGGCGCGAAGGACATGATGAAGGCACTCGCGGCCGAAGAGAAACTCCTGGCCACCCGCTGCTTCGTCGGCGGCCCGCCCTTCGAGGCCAAGTTCCGCTTCCGCGAGGAAGGGTCGGGCGACCCCGACACCGATTGGCTCGCCGAGCGCGGGCTCGTCGTCCCGCACCCGTACAAGCGGGACCTGGCGATGGTGCCCCAGGAGATCGACGAATACCTCAAAGAGCGCACCCCGAGGCCGTTCACCCCGCGCCCGCCCGAGCTCGACCGGGTACCCGTGGACGAGACCCTGGTGCGCGACGAAGGCCGGGCCGCACTGCTCGGATTCCTGGGCGCCGTGGACCGGCTGGTGGCAGAGGTCGTCCGCGCCCCGCTGACCATGCGCAAGAGCGGCGGAATCACCGCGCGCGACCAGAAACGCATCGCCGACGCACTGGGGCAGCCACGGGAACACACCTTCCTGTGGATCGAACTCGCCCACCGGGCCGGGGCCCTCGTGCCGACCGAGCGGACCCTCACCGCGGACCAACCCGACAGCGCCTGGTTCCGAGCCGGACCTGCGGAGCGGCTGACCGCCCTGCTCCGCGCCTGGACGGAACTGCCCGTCGTCGCCACCCCGCGGCCAGAGCGGGAAGCGTCCGTACCGGCAGAAGAAGAGGAACCGGGCGTCGCCCCGTTCCGCACCGGCATGCTCCTGGCCCTGGCGGACCTGCCCGAGGGATACGGGACGGGGATCAGCGGGCAGGCAGAGGTGGGGAAGCTGGCCAGGACGAAGATCCCGTCACTCAGCCCGCTGTGGTCGTTGGTCCGTGCCGCAACCTGGTACCGCGACGCGGGCATCCTCGTCGCGGACGATATGGTGCCCTCCGCTCACCTCGTACGCGAAGCCGAACGCGTGGGGGTGATCGCCCACGGGGCGCTCACCCCGATCGGACGGGCCCTGACCGGCACGAACGCGGCGCTGACCGAAGCCTTGAACACCCTGCTGCCCGAGGTGCAGGACACCGTCCGTTTCCAGGGGGACCTGACCGCCACGGTCATGGGGACCCCGGCGACCCGGCTGGAGCAGCTCCTGTCCACCGTCGCCGACCGGGAAGGTGACGGGTACGCGAGTGTGTGGCGCCTATCCGTCGCCTCCGTGGGCCGCGCCCTGGACGAGGGGTACACCGGCGACCGAATCCTCGGGGAGTTGTCCGAGGTGGCCGCGGACGGCGCCCTGCCCCAGACCTTGGAATACCTGGTCAAGGACACCGCTCGCACCCACGGGCGGATCCGGGTGGCGGCCGCGGCCAGCTGTGTGCGGTGCGCGGACCCGGCCCTGGCCCGGGAGATGGTGGCGGACCGGTCCCTGCGCAACCTGCGTCCGCGCCTGATCGCCGACACCGTCCTGATCAGTGCGAAATCAGCGAAAGAGACGGTCGCTTCGCTGCGGAGCGCGGGTTACATGCCCGTTCGGGAGGACGGGAGCGGGGATACCGTCATCGAGCGCGGTCGTTTCACGGGAGGAACGGGCGTGGACAGGCAGGTCGGTGCCCCACTGCCGTATCTGGTCCAGCAGCAGGACCTGGAAGCTTGTGCCCGGCGCCTGACGGACCACCCCTGACCGGAGTCTCCCCGCCCCGGATGGCCTCGTCGACAGCCGAGACTTCATTGTTAGCTATGTTTACACTCAAAGTGTGTACTATGTGTTGCACGGTGCCGTCGTGGGCTTCAATGGTCAGGACGGTGCTGTGAACCTCCGGGTTTACCTGGCTGTGGAGGTCCGCTCAACGACAGGACGTTGGTCCTGAACCCGGCCCGCTCCCGGGCGTCTCCGACCGCAGTCCTACTTCCCCCATCACACTTCGAAGGGTTCGGTATGGAGTTCGAAGAGACGATCGCCGCGCTCAGCGCCAAGGTGCAGAAGCAGCGCGAGGTGATCCAGACCGAGGAAGCGGCGAAGAACGCCTTCGTCATGCCGTTCATCGCCACCGTGCTCGGCTACGACGTCTTCGATCCGCACGAGGTGGTGCCCGAGTTCACCGCCGACGTCGGCGTGAAGAGGGGGGAGAAGGTCGACTACGTCATCATGCACGACGACGAGGTGCAGATCCTCGTCGAGTGCAAGAAGATCGACGGCGGCCTGAAGGCGGAGCACGCCTCGCAGCTCTACCGGTACTTCTCGGTCACCAAGGCGCGGATCGCGATCCTCACCAACGGGGCGGAGTACCAGTTCTACACCGACCTCGACTCCTCGAACCTCATGGACCCCAAGCCGTTCATGGTGCTCGACCTCAACGACGTCGACGAGAGCCTCCTCCCGGAACTGCGCAAGCTCACGAAGGCCTCCTTCGACCTCACCTCGGTGATCGACGCCGCGGAGAAACTCAAGTACCTCGGCGCGCTCAAGCGCACGCTGGCGGATCAGTTCCACGAGCCCGACGACGACTGGGTGAAGTTCCTCGCCGGCCGCGTCTACGACAAGTCCTTCACCAAGCGGGCGCGGGAGCAGTTCACACCGCTCGTCCAGGAAGCCGCCAACGCCTTCCTCGACGACCAGGTCAACGCCCGCCTGAAGAACGCCCTGGAATCGACGCGTCCACAGGTCGAGGCGGAGCCCGTCGACAGCGGGGAAGCGGCGGAGGAGGACGCGGAGTCCGACTCGGGTATCGAGACCACCCTGGAGGAGCTGGAGGGCTTCCAGGTGGTCAAGGCGATCGCGTGCAGCGAGATCAAACCCCAGCGGATCGCACACCGCGACTCCAAGAGCTACTTCGCGATCCTGTTCGACGACAACAACCGCAAGCCGATCGCGCGCCTGCACTTCAACGCCAAGTCGAAGAAGTACCTGGGCACCTTCGACGCCGACAAGAACGAGACCCGCCACCCGGTGGACTCGGTCGACGAGATCTACCACCACGCGGAAACCATCCGCGAGACGGTACGCAACTACCTGGACTGACACCCGAGCGACCTGGGATGGCAGCGGCCGTGCCCGTAGGATCGGGGCATGGGCGATGACGTGGAGGACCTGGTCAGGGGCCTCGATACGCACATTGGCGAGATCGTCGACCTGCTGCGCGAGCTCGCGGCCGATGCCGTCCCTGAAGCGGTCGAGGAGCCCGACCCCTCGGCCAGGCTGATCGGCTTCACCTACAAGCCCGGCACGTACAAGCACCTGGTTGCCGCGATCGCCGTGCACAGCGGGCACGTGAACCTCATGCTCGCAAGGGGCGCCGAACTCACCGACCTCGATCCGGGCGGTCTGCTGGAGGGCACCGGCAAGAAGGCGCGGCACATCAAGTTCCGCACCACTGCGGACGTCCACCGGCCCGGCATCCGCGCGCTGCTCGTGGAGGCCGCCGTCCGCACCCCGCGTCCCTGAGCAACGCTCCCACCCGTGCCCGGCCGCCACTACTACTTGCTGCTGCTCTTCCGGCGCTGCCCGCCCTTGGCGAACACGGCGGAGAGCAGGCCCGCGAGCGCGAAGAGCAGGACCACGACCAGCATCCCCGTTTCGTCGGGTGAGTAGTACCGCTGCACCTGTTGACCGCCTTCCGCCCAAGCAGCCAGGAAGATGTAGGGGATCTCCTGAACCGTCTGCGTGTAGTGCGAGAGCGCGGCGGTGGCCCCGGCCGCGATCGCGACGGCGAGGACACCGAGCACAGCCCCGACCGCGGCCCCGCACACCGCACGAATGAGCACGTTCCTCTCCCTTCGGTTGCGTACACGGGTCTGACTGTGCCGATCCGGTTCTGGTTCCCGCCGATGGCCGCGGGCTGCTCCTGCGCCGGATCAGGACGGGACGTCCGAAGGAGCGACCGGCTCCTCCGGCGGCAGTCCGAGCGTCGCCGCGGCGTGGGCCACCCAGGCGGCGGCGTAGGACTCGGCGGAGACGTCTCCGGGGACGTGGCCGATGAGCGCGTCGAGGATCGGATAGTAGGTCAGCGATCCCATGAGGACGGCCGCGGTGGCGCGCGGGTCGGCCACGTGGATCCTGCCCTGCGCGGACTCCGCGCGCAGCCAGTCGGAGAGGCCGGTGTAGACGGCCGCGACGATGTCGGCCCAGATCTCCTCCAGGAGGTCGGGGACACCGTCGAGGTCGCGGAGGATGATGCGGAGCAGCTCGCGGTCGCGCTCGATGCCCCGCCAGGTCTCGTCCACGATCAGGCGCAGCGCGTCGTGGGGGTTCTCCGGGAGCTCCCGCTCGAAACTGCTTCTACCGTTGCTGAGGGTTCGGCTGTGCCCGCGCACCACCGCGTCCAGCAGGGTCCGCTTGGACTGGAAGTGCTTGTAGAGCGCCCCGGACCCGGGGGTCAGCCCGCAGGCGACCTGGATGTCGGCGACGCTCGTGGCCTTGTAGCCCTTGGCGGCGAAGAGGCGGGCGGCCTCGGTGATGAACCGATCGCGGCTTGTCGAGGACCGGGGGCTTGTTGACTCCATGGTGAGAGAGTACTCTCTCACCATGGTTACCGCGCAAGCCACCGAGACCGTCCGGTGCGCTCCGGACGATCTCCTGCAGCTGGTCATGGACATAGAGCGCTACCAGCACGTGGACGACAAGATCCGCCCCGTCCACTGGGCCAGGCGCCAGGGCAACGTCACCGAGTTCAAGTGCCGCCCCACGCTCGGCGGCCTTCCCACGCCGACCCCGGTCATCCAGCTCATCGAACTCACGCCGGGTGAACGCGTCGACATCTCGCTCGCACCCGCCCCGCGGAACCGGATCGCGCGGGCGATGGCGGACTTCCACGCGAGCTTCGTCTGCCGTGAGGTCCCCGGCGGCACCGAGGTCACCCGGACACTGGACTTCACCTTCCCGGCGGCAGTCCGCTGGTTCTACGAACCCCTTCTGCGCAGTCGGCTGCAGAGGGAGGTCGCCGGGGAGCTCTCCCGGGCCAAACGCCACCTGGAGGAGGGGAACGTACGGGAGCCTTGAGCGACCGAGCCGCGGCGCTCGTCATCGCGGCGGTCGACGCGGCCAGCGATCGCTGGTGTCCGTACTGGCGGCCACGGGGGCGGAAGCGTGCGGCCCGCACATGGGTCGGGCCGGTGAGCTGGCGATGATCACCTTCCGGCGTGTCAGAGGGTTGACCTCGTTTGGGAGATCCAATAGGTTCACTCAGAGAACAAATGTTCGCATTCCGCACGAATTGGGTTATGCGCAACCGGACACGGTGGCACCGTGCCCGCACCGAGTGGCTCGGCACCCTGACCCCCGACGGTGACCGTGCCAGAGGGCGCGAACGTGTCGGCTGGCCGCGGCCCCCGTTGACAGAAAGCCGAGCCCCACATGGCACCCAAGACCACACCGCCATTCCGCGCAGACCACGTCGGCAGCCTGCTGCGGCCCGAACGGCTACTCAAGGCGCGCACCGAGCACGCCGCGGGCAACATCGACGACGCGGAGCTCCGGGCCGTCGAGGACGACTCCATCCGCGACGTCGTGCGCATGCAGGAAGAGGTCGGGCTCCAGTCGGCCACCGATGGGGAGCACCGCCGCGGGTCCTGGCACATGGACTTCATCTACCAGCTCGGCGGGATCTCCAAGGTCAAGGACGAACTCAAGGTCACCTTCCACAACGAGAAGGAGGACATCGAGTTCACCCCCTCCGGGCTGCGGGTCACCGAACGCATCCGGTCCGAGCACACCATCTTCGGGGACGCCTTCGCCTTCCTGCGGGAGACCGTCACGCGCAACACCCCGAAGCTGACCATCCCCTCGCCGAGCATGGTCCACTACCGGGGCGGCTCGGCCGCCATCGACCCCGGGGTCTACCCCGACCAGGAACAGTTCTGGGCGGACCTGTCGGCGGCCTACGCCGATCAGGTGCGCGCCCTCGGTGAGTTGGGCTGCACCTACCTGCAGCTGGACGACACCAGCCTCGCCTACCTCAACGACCCCTCACAGCGCAGCATGATCGACGAGCGCGGCGACAACGGCGACCAGCTGCACACCCGCTACATCCGCCAGTTCAACGCCGCACTGGCCAACCGGCCGACCGGCATGAACGTCACCACCCACATGTGCCGCGGCAACTTCCGCTCGTCGTGGGTGGCCAGCGGCGGCTACGACCACGTGGCCGAGGAGCTCTTCAACGAGCTGGACGTGGACGGCTTCTTCCTGGAGTTCGACGACGAGCGCTCCGGCGGATTCGAACCCCTGCGCTTCGTCCCCGAAGGCAAGTACGTGGTCCTGGGCCTGGTCACCACCAAGAAGGGCGAGCTGGAGAGCAAGGACGGGCTCAAGCGCCGCATCGAGGAGGCCGCCCGCCACGTGCCGCTGGAGCAGCTGTGCCTGTCGCCCCAGTGCGGCTTCTCCTCGACCTTCGAGGGCAACGACCTGACCTACGACGAGCAGGTGGCCAAGCTGCGCCTGATCGTGGAGACCGCCGAAGAGGTCTGGGGCTAGTCGACAGCCGCCCTCCCACGGGATGAGGCCGTGTGCGTGAGGAGTAGCCCGGGACAGCACCCATGGGCTACCTTGAGCGGGAGTGACACGGGGTGCCCGGAACCGAATTCCCGGGCTGAGATGACACCCGTCGAACCTGATCCAGGTAACGCTGGCGAAGGGATGTCCGCACACGGCCGGTGGCATCGGTGGCCGAGGGGATCGCCTTCGCCCATGTCAGAAAGGCCACCGATGAGCTCCTCCCGTACCGCGCTCCCCATCGACCAGCAGACCGTCGTCGTCACCGGCGGGGCCCGGGGTCTCGGCTCCCACCTCTCTCAGGCCTTCCTGGGCCAAGGCGCCCGCGTGGTGGTCAACTACCTCCACAGCGCCGACGCCGCCGAAGAACTCGCCGCCGCCCACCCCGACCGCGCCCTGGCCGTGCAGGCCGACGTCCGCGACCCCGGACAGGTCACCGCGATGGTCCAAGCCGCCCAGGACCACTTCGGCACCCCGGTCACCACAGTCGTCAACAACGCGCTCGCCGACTTCACCTTCAACGGCGACGCCCGGCCCCACGCCGACACCCTCACTCCCGAACACCTCGACCAGCAGTTCAGCGGAACCGTCCACGGTGCCCTGAACACCGTCCGGGCCGCCCTCGCCTCCATGCGCGGCCAGGAGTTCGGCCGGGTGATCAACGTGGGCACCAACCTGTTCCAGCACCCGGTCGTCCCCTACCACGACTACACCGCGGCCAAGGCGGCCCTGCTGTCGCTGACCCGCACGCTCGCCCACGACCTGGGCCCCGACGGCATCACCGTCAACATGGTCTCCGGCGGCCTGCTGCGCACCACCGACGCCAGCTCCGCCACCCCCGACGAGGTGTTCGACATGATCGCCTCCACCACCCCGCTGCGCCGGGTCACCACCCCGGCCGAGTTCGCCGACGCGGCCCTGTACTTCGCCTCCCCATGGGCGCGCGCGGTCACCGGCCAGAACCTCGTCGTCGACGGCGGGCTGGTGATGAACTGATGGACGCCCCCACCGACCGCCAGATGCACATCAACCTGTTCATCTTCGGCTGCGGCCACCACAAGGCCGCCTGGCGCCACTCCGACTCGCCCGCCGAACGGGTCGGCGACATCACCTACTTCGAGGAACTGGCCCGCACCGCCGAACGCGGGCGCCTGGACGCGGTGTTCTTCGCCGACGGCCACGCCGCGGGCAACGTCGCCGGCGGCCCGTGGTGGTTCCTCGAGCCCCTGACCGCCCTGTCGGCCATGAGCCGGGCCACCAGCCGCATCGGGCTGGTCAGCACCGTGTCCAGCACGTTCTACACCCCCTTCCACGCCGCACGCCTGCTGGCCTCCCTGGACCACATCAGCGGGGGACGGATCGGCTGGAACGTGGTGACGTCCATGTTCGACACCGAGGCCCGCAACCACGGGTACGAGCAGATGCCCGCGCACCAGGAGCGCTACGAGCGCGCCGAGGAGTTCGTGCAGGCGGTACTGGGGCTGTGGGACTCCTGGAGCGACAAGGCCATCCACTACGACCGGGGCGGCGTCTTCGCCGACCCGGACCTGGTGCGCCCCATCAACCACCAGGGCCAGCACTTCCAGGTCGACGGTCCGCTGAACGTGCCGCGCCCGGTCCAGGGCAACCCGGTGCTGTTCCAAGCGGGCTCGTCGGAGCAGGGCCGCACGCTGGCGTCCCGCCGCGCGGAGGCCATCTACTCCGTGGCCTACGACCTGCCCAGCGCCCAGGCCTACTACAGCGACGTCAAAGCCCGGATCCGCCGGGCCGGCCGCGACCCCCGGTCCGTCGGGATCATGCCCGGGCTGGTCACCTACGTCGGCTCCACCGAGCAGGAGGCCAGAGCCAAGCAGCGCGAACTCGATGAACTGCTGCCGACCGAGGAGTCGCTGCAGCAACTGGGCCTGTTCACCGAACAGGACTGCGGCGACTGGGAGCTGGACGCCCCCGTTCCCGACCTGCCGCCACTGGAGGAGTTCACCGGCCCCAAGGGCCGCTACGAGACCATCCTGCGCATCATCAGCTCCGAGCAGCCCACGGTACGGCAGCTGCTCGGGCGGCTGGCCGCCGGCGGCGGACACTGCACCATGGTCGGAACCCCCGAGCAGATCGCCGACCGGATGACCGAGTGGTACGAGAACGGCGGCGCTGACGGGTTCAACCTCATGCCGCCGTCCCTGCCGGGCGGGATCGAGGACTTCGTGGACCACGTGGTGCCCGTCCTGCAGAAGCGCGGGCTGTTCCGGAGGGACTACGAGTCCGACACGCTCCGGGGCCATTTGGGCCTGGATCGACCGCCGTCACCGCACTGAGTCGGGGGACGCACTGAGTCATGGGAGGTCCGCACCGGGTACGGGCGGGCCTCCCACCGCTCTCGCGATCGCGGTACCCAGCGCCGGGCCTCCCACCGCCTGGGACCGGGCGCGGTCGGCAGTACGCCGCCCCCGCGCTCCCAAAGCCCGACGGCTCACATGATCGCGGCAGGGAATTCAGGTGAGGTCCACACTCACCATCGCCTTGTCTGGCACAGATGTGTGAACCGGTCTGCCTCGGAGATGGCCCTCGAGCTTCTGGAACTGGGATTCCCAGTAGCCGGGACTGGTCAGATACAGCCGTCGGGCCTGCGGCACGATGGCGGGAATCACGACCTGGGTCACTTCTTCATCGGTGCCCATGCGGCCCCGGCCCTGCTTCTCCGTGTCCAGCCGCAGCAGGTAGAGGTGGCCCAGGTCGTCCTCCAGCCTCGAGAAACCCTCCCAGTGCAGACAGGAGACCTGCCCCTCCGTTTTATGGGGTCGGGGCAGCTTGATCCTCGACGTGATCAGGGTGGTCTGGGAACCGTGCGCGATGCCGCGCACCGAGATGGGAAATCTCGACTCACCACTCACCGCCCGGGGGCGAAGCTTCTCTCGGGCCGTGTGCACCGGGGCCGGAAACTCGGCGTTCAGAGCGGCCACCAGCTCCGCCAGTACTGCGCCGACCGCCTCCTCCGGGCGGTGGCGCGCCACCCAGGAGAAGAGGTCTTGCGTGATTCGATGCTCGATCAACGCGCCCAGGGTCCGGTATCGGCCGTACCTACACAGGGCCGCTGCCCTTTCCACCAGGCTCTCGTCCTGGAAGAGAGCAGCCAGGTGGTCGCTGAGCTCTTCCTCGTCACCGAACCCTAGTTGGGGGTGCCAACCGATGTGCGCGGCGCGCTGCGCGAAGAGCACTCCGGGATCGTTCACGGTTCCCGGGGCATCGCTCTGCCAGGGGTGGTAAGTGAGCGGGTGACACAACTCGGCCCATTCGTACTCCAACGCGGTTCGGGCACAGGAGTCCCCGAGCTCGTGGACCAGCCAACAAGTCGGCTTCGCGTGATCCGGCCGTCGTCGTAGAGCGGACAGGGCTGACCGCAGGACCGGCTCTTTGAGTGAGGGTGGGGCGAACGCGTCGGGCAGGCGGCTGAGCGCCCTGATCGTTTCGTTGGACTTGTCCTCGAAGACGTTGGATGCCATGCCGATCTCCTCACCGCCTGCCCTCTTCTGAACCTCAGGAATTCACGTCAGCTTGAGAGTTTCTCGCCCCTCGATGGCGGAACCAGGGAAGAGAATTTCAGACGCCAAGCTTGCCCAGAGCCCCAGGGCACGGCAAAGTCAGGTCGTTAGGGGGGCTGAGCTGGCGGTTCTCGTCACGGAGCTTGCGACGGTTCGCCTCGGTGATGTTGTCTAACCCGGCCGCCCAGATCAGCCCGATCGCGGTGTTACGCAAGGTGGCCAAGACTGGGGAGCGTTGCCCGTGCGGCCTTGGGAGAGGCACGCGGCCCCGACAGGACGCAGTAGGACGGTCCCACCGCCGTAGCGCTTCTCGGGACCGGGCGACTACGGAGGGGAGCACCTTTCCTACTGCATAGCGTCGGGGTGCTCTTTGTCGATGAAGGAGAGCTCCGCACTCAAACCCCGCCCTCGGTGGTCTGCTTGACCAGCTCCAGATCGGCCGGCCGCGGACGTCGGAACCTGCCGCCCTGGGCCGTGTACTCGTCGCCGTGGTCCTTCAAGTACTTGGCGAACAGCGGGCACACGGGGACCACGGTGAGGTTCCGGCGAACGCTGTCGGCCAGCGCCTCACGCAGCAGGAGCCCGCCCAGGCCCCGCCCGCCGAACTCCGAATCAACCTCGGTGTGGAAGAAGACGCGCTCGCCGTCAGTCTCCGGGGGATCGACGAAGTCCGCGCGGCCGGCGAGGGTGCCGTCGTCCAGACTCACGGTGTAGGCGCTGATGGTGCGCGTCTCGTCAAGTTCGACGTGGACGACGGCACCGGTCTTGTCGGTCTGCGGCTCGGTCATGGCAACGACCTCTCTGTGCGGCGGTACTCGGCTCGGTCGGCGGCGGACACAGTGGTGCCCGGCCCGGGGGAGTGCCCGTCCGGACGCTCCTGCGGCTGTCAGTCCTGGAAGCGCGCGTGGGGCGGCGGGTTCTTCCGCGGCCGCATTCTCACCTGCGGCAGCTCCGGGGCGGGGATCCTCCCCATCCCGTCCCTGTTCCTACCCGGGCCGCCGTGTCCCACGTACCCCTCGACGTGGCCGAACCGGTCGCCGTGGTTCTGCCACTCCTCCCGGTACTGCCGGATCTCCTCCGTCGAGCGGCCCAGGAAGTTCCACCACATGACGACCTCCTCGCCGAAGGGGGCACCGCCCAGGAACACGAGCCGGGCCGGTCCGTCGCCGCCGTTGGCGATACGCAGCGACCGGGTTCCGACCCCGGTGTAACCCACGGCGTCCTCGGGCACGTGCACGCCCTCGAGGGTGACGGCCTCGCCCGTGTCCACCAGGAGGCCGTGCTCGAACCCGGGCTCGACCGCGAGGTCCAGGGCCGCGCCGGGATCGAGCCTGATCTCGGCGCCCACCAGCGGCGTGTACATGCTGACCGGCGCCTCCGACCCCAGCAGCGAACCGAGGAACACCAAAGCGGAACCCCCGTCGAACCCGACCGGTTCGGGGACGAAGTGCTCGAAGTCGCGGCCCGGCCTGTGGCGTGCCTCCTCCGGGAGGGCGATCCAGAGCTGCACGCCATGGAGCCGGCCGGTGTCCGGTGTGGAGGTCTCCGAGTGGCAGATGCCCGCCCCCGCCGTCATCAGGTTCATCTCCCCGGGAAGTACGTGGGCACTGTGGCCTCCGGAGTCGATGTGGGCGACGGTGCCCTCGAACAGCCAGCTGAGCGTCTGCAGCCCCGTGTGCGGGTGCGGGGCCACGTCCATGCCGCCGGTGGCTGCCACCTCGTCCGGCCCGTAGTGGTCGACGAAGCACCACGCGCCGATCAGCGAACGCTGCCGCTGCGGCAGGGTGCGGCGCACGTTCATCGCGCGCGGCCCGCCCAGCGGAACGGCGCGGGCGGTGATGATCTCGACCGCGGCCCCGCCCTCGCACTCGGCCCACGGCCCCGGCAGGCCGCCGTCGGCGCACACGTGGGTGGCCGGGTTCGCCTCAGTATTGGTCATCGGGGTGTTCCTTCCGCCGCAGGCGTGACAGGGACGGTTGTGAGGCTGATGTCTCTCCTCCAGGCCGACAGGTTCTGGAGCGTCCGAAGCTCCACCCGTACAGAACCCAAAGGTACGCGCTGCGGCTGCCAGCGGGTGAAGGCCCCGGCACGGGGAACTGCGGCCAATGCTCCGACTCCGCCTCGGGTAGTGGCAACTGCGGCTGTGGCCTCACCGGCCCCGGAAAGGCCCGGGCCCCCGGACTCTCGGGTCCGAGCGAGCGACCCGTGCCGCCGGGCGGTGTGACCGACGCGATTGGCGGGTCAGATACACCCGGGGGTATGGTGGGGGCTGCGGGCCGAAAGGAGACCAGTATGAAGCCTGAAATGGTGGGCGACGCCATCACGCGACTCAAGCGTGCCCAAGGTCAACTCTCCGGTGTCATCTCGATGATGGAGGAGGGTGAGGACTGCACCACGGTCCTCCAGCAGTTGGCCGCGGTCTCCCGTGCCCTGGACCGGGCCGGGTTCAAGATCGTCGCGAGCGGAATGCGGCACTGCAACGCGGCGCGTGAGGAGGGGGAGGAGCCCGAACTCACCGAGGAGGAGCTGGAGAAGCTGTTCCTGGCCCTGGCCTGAGGACCCGGGGCGCCGACCGCGAGGTGGGCGCCCACGCTTCGACTTCGTACAAGGTGCCCTTGTCCTCGACACGGGTGAACCCGCGTCTTCTGGATACTCCCCCCAGTATGTGACTCAGTCGCTTCGGGCGCCATGTCCTCGCCGAATCCACGGCACACGTCTACCCGATGCATACTCCCCGGGGTACCCCACCAAAATCCGCCATCACCGAACCCACGACGAAAGGTAGAGCCACATGAGAAACCACGGCATCGACGTGCCCGCTGTGCGCGACCTGCTCGAAACCGATCCGCACACCCTGTTCGTCGACGTGCGCACCCCCGCCGAGTACGAGAGCTCCCACATCGCAGGGGCGATCAACCTGCCCCTGGTGCGAGTGGACGCCCACCTGGAACGCATCGCCGCCGACGCCGGGGGCCGCCTCGTCCTGGTCTGCCAGTCGGGAAGCCGGGCCGGGCAGTGCCAGGACAAGCTGGCCTCGGCGGGCCTGAACGACACAGTCGTACTGAACGGGGGTATGAACGCCTGGGAAGCCCAGGGCGCCCCCGTCGTACACGGCCGGAAACGCTGGGCCCTGGAGCGCCAGGTCCGGCTGGTGGCCGGCGGCATCGTCCTGACCTCCGTGCTCACCTCCCTGGTGTGGCCCCCGGCGGTCGCGGTCGCCGGGCTCGTCGGCGCCGGGCTGGCCTTCGCCGCCGTCACCAACACCTGCGCCATGGGCATGGCCCTGTCCCGCCTGCCCTACAACCAGCCCCGCAACGACGTCGACATCGAGGACTCCCTTGCCCGGATCGGCGCCCGCGGGTGAGTGGTGTGCACAGGGCCGAATTCTGTCCTCTGGATACTCCCCGGAGTATCTGACCTGCGGTGGCACTCCGCACCGGACACATCGATCAAGGAGAAAACATGCTGCTGGAACGCCTCTACGACAACGACCTCGCCCAAGCGGGCTACTTCATCGGCTGCCAGGCCAGGGGAGAGGCCGTCGTGGTCGACGCTCGCCGGGACATCGACGACTACCTCGACCTGGCACGCGAACACGGCATGCGGATCGTGGCCGTCACCGAGACCCACATCCACGCCGACTACCTCTCCGGCACCCGCGAACTCGCCGCCGCGACCGGCGCCACCGTGTACGTCTCCGGCGAGGGCGGCCAGGACTGGCAGTACGGCTTCGACGCCGAACGGCTCCTGGACGGCGGCACCGTCACGATCGGCAACATCACCCTCCGGGCGCGCCACACCCCCGGACATACCCCCGAACACCTGTCGTTCCTGGTCACCGACGGGGCATTCAGCCAGGACCCGGGCTACATGCTCTCCGGCGACTTCGTCTTCGCCGGAGACCTGGGCCGTCCCGACCTGCTCGACGAGGCCGCCGGAGGGACCGACACCCGGTTCGAGGGCGCCCGGCAGCTGTTCACCAGCCTGCGGGACACCTTCCTGGCGCTGCCCGACCACGTCCAGGTCCTTCCCGGCCACGGCGCGGGAAGCGCCTGCGGCAAGGGTCTCGGCGCGCTCCCGGCCACCACGGTCGGATACGAGCGGCTCAACGCCTGGTGGGCCCGGTACCTGCGCGACGACGACATGGACGGCTTCGTCGGGGAACTGCTCGACGGACAACCCGACGCCCACGCCTACTTCGCGCGGATGAAGCGCCAGAACAAGGAGGGGCCGCAGGTCCTGGGCCCACTGACCGCGCCGCCCGAACTCTCGAATGAGGAGATCCGGCAGTCCCTGACCGAAGACGAGGTCGTCCTCGCCGACACCCGGCCCCACACCGACGTGCACCGGGGCACCGCGGCCGGGGCGCTGAACATCCCGGGTCCGGCCAAGACTGCGGCCTTCGGAGCCTGGGCCTACGACCCGGAGACCGAAACCCGCCCCCTGGTGCTCCTCACACCCGACGGACACGCGGCCCGTCGGGTGCGCGACCACCTGTTGCGCGTGGGCATCGACCGCGTGGCCGGCTACACCACCACCATGGAGGGCCTGCCGACGACCGTGCCACCGCGCATCACCCCGGCGGAACTGGCCGACTCCGACGCCGCGCTCGTCCTGGACGTGCGCAACAAGTCCGAGCACGCGGCGGGGCACATCCCCGGCTCCCGGCAGCTCAGCGCCGGACGGGTCCTGTGGAACCTCGACACCCTGCCGACCGATAGCGCCATCGTGACCTACTGCCAGACCGGCGCCCGCAACTCCGTTGCCGCCAGTGCCCTGCGCCGCGCCGGATACGACGTCGCCGAACTCGACGGCGGCTACGCGGCCTGGGTCGCGTGGCAGCAGGGCCGGGACGGTTCGGCAGTGGTTCCCCAGTAGAGGCCGCCACCGGCTGAGCACGCCGCGCCGAAGTCGAGCCCCACCACCCGTCGGCCACGCCTGCGTGGCCGGACCTCGGAAGAAGAGCCGTCAATGGAGTTTCACCTCGTCCTCGTTCTTGGTCTCGCCATGGTGGTGGGGCTCGCGCTCGGACTGCTCGGAGGCGGTGGTTCCATCCTGATGGTCCCGTTGCTGACCTACGTCGCGGGCATGGAACCGAAGGAAGCCATCGCCGCGTCCCTGTTCGTCGTGGGTGTCACCTCACTGGTCAGCACACTCGCGCATACACGCTCGGGGAACGTCCGATGGCGCACCGGCCTGGTCTTCGGAACCGCGGGCATGGCGGGGGCCTTCATGGGAGGCCTGGCAGGCGGACACCTCCCCGGCACCCTGCTGATGATCGCCTTCGCCCTCATGATGGTCGCCACCGCTGCGGCCATGCTCCGAGCACACGGCACGTCCCCCGAAGGGAAGGAACCGGGAAGGAGACACGGAACCCTGTCCTTCTGGCGGATCGTGGTCGACGGCCTGGTGGTCGGGACGGTCACCGGACTCGTCGGAGCGGGCGGAGGGTTCCTCGTCGTGCCCGCCCTGGTCCTGCTCGGCGGACTGCCCATGCCTTTGGCGGTGGGGACCTCTCTGCTGGTGATCGCGATGAAGTCCTTCGCCGGATTCACCGGATACCTGACGACCGTGAGCCCGGACTGGGCACTGGTGGCCGCGGTCACCGCCGTCGCGGTCGCCGGGTCGCTGGTCGGCGCGCTCGCGAGCTCCCGGGTGCCGGAGGCCGCCCTACGCAAGGGCTTCGGGGTCCTCGTGCTCATCATGGGGGTCTTCGTACTCATCCAGGAGCTCCCCGCGCAGGTCAGCCTTGGCCTGGCGGTCATCATGGCCGGACTTGCAGGATTGGTCCTGCTGTGCCGCCTGATCGGCCCCTACTGCCCGCTGCCGCCGCCCCTGCGCCCGCAGGCCTGACAGAGCCCAGCAAGACCGGGGACTCGGGCCAGTCCGGCGCGTGGTCGTGCACGATGGACCCATGCCGTTCGCCGCAGTCCTCGTCTCAACCGCGCTTGTGGCGCGATACCGAGCTGTCGACCGTGAGAGTGTCGGTTCCGCGCTTGTCGACACACCACGTCACCTGGATACATTGGCAGCCGACATCGGAGAACACGGGATCCTGACACCGCTTCGCCTCGGGTTCAACGAGGAGTTCGGCGCGCTCGACGGAAATCATCGAATCGCCGTGGCTCTTCGGCTCGGTCTGGAGTCCGTTCCCGTCGCCCTGCTCAGAGAACCGCTTTCCCCTCGACCCCACCACGCACAGCCCATGCTTCCCGACGACTTGGTCGTCCTTCAGGAATCCTTGAGGGCTGTCCACACTTCATGAAGCAGCCCTTGTAGTCCAAAGAAGGAAGGGCTTCCGAAGATCAGCTCCGGTGAGACGGAGTTCCTCGCCGGGCCAGGTTTACCGACATTGACTGGGAAAGACAACGGCCGCCGGTGAAACGGTCTCCGGGAAAGGGAATGAATTGAAGTAAGGGGGGATTATTGGGTCAGAGAAACAGTCAGTCCGGGGAAGGTCGCCCCGGATCATGGCGGTCATGGCGGGTTCCCTCCTTTCCCGCCGCGTGATTGTGGCCGTCTCCGCTGCGCGCGTCAAGGTCGTCGCCGTCGAGCGCTTCGCGCGTCAACGGCGCTCCACCTTGACCCGCTCCGCTACGACGGCGGGTTGGCGGCTATCGGGAAAGGGGGAAGGGTGGTCGAGGTCTGAGCGGAAATACTCGGGCTCCGCCCGATAACTGCGTCGGCCTGGCGGCCGATGCCTGCCACTCCACCGGAGCGTTGACGGGTCGGGTGTCGCGGCTGGTCAATGTGTGCGGCGGACCCCGAACAGCGCGGCCTTCGGCCGGGTGGGCCACTCCGCCGGAGTGTTGACGCCTGGCGGTGTCGCGGCCGGTCAAGGTGCGCGGCGAAAACCCCGATGATCTTGCTCCTGTCTCCACCCTCGGCCGTCAAGAATGGCGACAGAAGCAAGATCATTCCCAATCGGGCGCGCATATGCCCGCTTTGCCTAAGAATGCACACAAGGCTGGTCGCTCCTTTCCCGGTGGCTTCTTCCCAGAGGAGGGAAATGGGCTCTTCCCAGATGAAGGTGTAGGTCGGCCGGGCGCGTCGGTCCGCAGATAGACGTCGAGGTCTCCCGACGATGGAGGTTCCTACGCCATCCATCCGAAAGACCTCGACGTGCCCGACGCTACCC